>CAYSGP010000106.1:0-4509 GCA_964430095.1 uncultured Ignavibacteriaceae bacterium | reverse complement strand
CCAAAGTTTCCTCCACCCCCGCGGATTGCCCAGAATAAATCCTGATTTTCGGTACTGCTTGCTTTAAGGAGCTTCCCATCGGCTGTAACAATATCTGCAGAAATCAAGCTGTCGATTGTGAGTCCGTATTTACGGCTTAACCAGCCGAATCCCCCGCCCAATGTTAATCCGGAAATCCCGGTTGTTGAATTTATTCCAAGAGGCACTGCCAATCCGAATTCCTGAGCTTCATGATCAAAATCTCCCAAAGATGCACCGGGCTCAACGCGTGCAGTCATGGTGGAAGGATTTACATAAACAGATTTCATTAATGAAAGATCAATCACCAGTCCTCCGTCGCAAAGTGAATTTCCTCCGATATTATGTCCGAGTCCGCGTACAGAAGCAAAGAGATTATTATTCCGTGCAAAGTTTATGGAATGAATAACATCGGCAGTTCCCGTGCATCTTGCAATCAGTGAGGGATATTTATCAATCATCCCGTTCCATATTTTGCGTACTGTATTGTAGTTCTCATCGTCGGGTCTGATTAGGGTGCCTCTTAATCCTGCTCTGAATTCATCAATTATTTTTTCCTCGAGAGCCGCTCCACTTTTTGTGATAACCTTTTTATCATACATAGGAGACCTCCTTTTAATTTTTAATATATATTTCTGACATTTACTAAAGCTTTAAAATAATAATGCGGATGATCCAGTCACTTCAATGGAATAAGCTTAGAGACTGCCGAACAATTCGGAGAGAATAAGAACAAAATGATGCTGAATAATAATATTTTACAGGCATAAGCATGGCGCCTGTAGAAATAAACTATTAAGAGCTTGAAACAATTACTAAAAGAGCAATTAGATAAAGGAAAGAAAAAATTTTTATATAAGCGGTAAAAAGATTCGGTATTGGTTCCAAAAATTAATATCTAAAATTAAAGTTCCTTTTTTGACCGGTTGATGATACAAAGCACTAAAAAGTAATTTTCTTTAATACCTCCAGGAAAAATGAGAAAAGAAATATTAAACGTTTTAAAAATATATTTAAAGAAGAATAATGATCTCTTTTTTTATCTCCGGTCTTATCGAGGTTTATTGGTTTTTAAAAAATAGTTAGAAAATAAATCATTTTTCTTGTTTCTATCGGAAAAAAGTAGCCGAAACAATGAAGGTGCTGATTATTTCGCAATCTTCCGCACGAAGAGAATCCCGGTACAGATTCAGCTGATATTTAAAGTTAAGAATTAATAAGATTTTTTAATCACCGCCGGTAATCCAATCGACAGCTTCTTTTACATTATCAAAGTATTTAAAATTACTCCATTTAACATCAAACACTTTTTTCGAGAAAAAAGGTTTGCTGTCTTTACCGGGTAAAATTACAATAGCTATCTTATCATTGCTTTTAAAGCCAAACTTTTCTAAGGCTGCCCCATCAGTATGTAATTTATATACTCCTTCATCCAATTTTGTTTCCGTGTGGTCAATTAAAAATTTATGGCAGTTTTTTGAATGAGCTAATTTTGCTGCTTGAACTGAATATTCCTCAGCCATCTTAAAGTTTAACTTCCCTTTAAATTTGATACTGACAAATTCTTTAACAGGGTTGTAATTTATTTCATAGTTCATAATTCTTCTTCTGCATTACTTTAATTTTTACTAGAATTGATGCTGTATTGTTACTACTATTTTTCGATAAATCCAAGCAGATTCATAAAAAGAAAGGCAATAAGTGACCCGGTATTTTGATACACCATGTATTTATAAATTTTATGCCGGCGTTTTTCTCTTGTCCATAATTGCCTCAGGTATATTTGGTATTAAATAAAACAGCAGATAGTATAAAAAGTCTGGTTGAACCAAATCTGAAAATCTTCGGAGGATTTTTTTCCGGTTAAGCATTCACAATTAAAAAACTTTACCAAAATTTAAATGTGAATCAATCATTTATCACATTTAACATTAATTCAATTTTATTTCATCTAATACACTTGTGCACAAATGTATTTATAGTTATCTTGTTTTTAGAAAGGGAAGTACAATGAATAGACAAAAAACGGTTTTAATTGCTGAACCTGATGTGATAGCAGCTGCTGAAATTCAAGCATATCTCGAATCACTGGATTTTAAGATTCATCCGATTTTATCCGAAGGTCAAGACTTGGTAGATATGGCTGAATTATTAAATCCATCCCTCATCATTACCGATATAAATCTTTTGGGACAATTGGATGGAATTGAAGCAATAGCAAGGCTGGAGCATAAATTCAGCATACCATATATTTTTATAGTTGCTTATGACGACTACAGCCGGCTGATCGAATCATATTACTTGGATCCGATCTGCTTGATAAAAAAACCAATTAAGCTGAATGAATTAGCTAAAGGCATTGCAAAAGCAGAGCAGCATCTTGTACCGGACATTGCTGAACATTCTCTTTAAGCGGATAAAGAATTCTCTCGTAAAATAACTGCCTCCTTTTTTATGGTTCAATAAGTTTTTCCTTGCCGTTATTATCAATCAATTTCAGACTGGTTCCGGTATCCTTTGCTAGTATTTGTACACCGGGATTAGTTAAATTATTAATGAGAAGAAGACCTGAACCTTTTTCAGAAGCGCCGGCTTTAAAACGGATTTCACCTTTCTTATCGAAAAACCTCAGTATAACTTCACCCTCGGGCTCAATCCGCAGACTGGACCTGATCAGGCCGTTTTCGTCAATCATTTCCAATCCCCGGATTTTTAAAATCTTTTGATCGTCAGCGGAAGAAGATGATAATCCACCCATTAGAAAAACAAACATAAATAGATTTACAACCATTAGAACGGTAAGAAAATACCGGGATTTCATATTCGTCTCCTCATTTTAATAATAATATACGATTTAAGTCGAGTATTCACTCTTTACTCCCTACTGTTTACTTTCCTTTTCCATCATCCATACTCATCTTTTTTTCTCCTTACTCCCTACTCTATACTCCTTTCCATTTTCCATGTTAATCTCTATCTTCCGCATTATAATTTAATTTAAACCAAATAGGCCTGTGGTCGGACATTCTGCTGATCACTTTATTCCAATTGTTTAAATTTTTCCATAAAGAATCCTGGTCGAATTCTACAACTCCCAAATCTTTTGAAGCTTTTGTCATCGGATTATGGGGCAATGCATAGCTTGTTTCATTGGAAACCAAAGCGTGATCATACACCGGCAGAAGAAAATAGTCTGCGTCGGGATTGTTTGACTGCTGTATAGTGGTCCGCAGCGATTTCTCCCCCGCTGCCAAAGATTCTTCGAATAATACCCGGTAATTTGCTGAACCGCTTATAATGCTTTTAAAATGATGGGGTTGTCCATCCGGGTTAGCATTAAAATCGCCAATTACTATTAAATTTTTTTCTACGCTGCCCGGATCAGCGGATTGATCAATCAGCCATTGGTTGACAAACTCCAATTCGGATTTTCTTACATAATTAATGTTATTATTATACACCGTATGGATTGTCATTATTCTGAAATCAAAGCCTTGCGCGCCTTTAACTTTAAAATCAGCATACACCGGAACCTGTCTGCACTTAGGATTATTAATTACCGGTGAACCGGTAAACGTAAGAGGTGAAGAAGCATTCAATAAATCAATTCTATCGATATCCCAAATAAAGCCGTACCTTTCCAGGTAATTGGATTTTCCCGGTTCAGGGTTATTCACATAACCAGTCAAATTGCTGATAACATAGTTGAATTTGTACCCGCTCTGTCCGAGATAAAATTTTATTGAATCCAATTCCCTGCTGCAGTTCGGATCCATTAATTCCTGCAAGGCAGCTACATCCATTTTAGAAATTATTTTTGCCATTTCCGAATAGTCATGCTTTCCGACTGCACCTCGCCCGAACCATTTAATATTCCATGAACCGATTATGAGATCAGTTTTTCTTAAGGAGTCGGCAGCAACAATTAATGTGTCTGATATTTTGGTCCAGGCCTTACTGACAAAACCCACTGCAAGATTGCTAAGTTCGATCTTATACCAGTATGGTATATCTTCCATCAATCTTGCGCTCTCCCCTTTTCTTAATGAACCAATAATTGTGCTTTGTGTACTCGGTTCGGCTCTTACAATCACCCGGTCCTGCACTCTCTCGCTGGGGACAACATTCTGGGCAGAATTGTTAAAGAAAAAGATAGTAATAAAAAGAAAGGTTAAGTAAGCTGATTTGGAAATTCTTGATAACATTTTTGATTTAAATAATCTGGAGTTTAAATATGATTAATTAATGAACGCATCTGCAGCATCTGTTTGTCAATTTTTATTTTCCGACGGGAAATAAATTTATATAATGGTTTAAAAATTTTCCTGGGAAGTCCGGAATCAAATGATATTTTACAAGTAAGCTTTGTTCCCCCATTTATAGGACGCAGATGGTAGGTAATAATAACTGGAAAAGTTTTTAAATGATACTTTGCAGAAAATTGTTCAAATGGCTTCCACTCAAGAATCTCTTCCAAAAATTTTCCGGAGC
>CAYSGP010000105.1:0-2661 GCA_964430095.1 uncultured Ignavibacteriaceae bacterium | reverse complement strand
ATTTATAGTAATGGAATTCATTGATGGAACTGAACTAAAGGATAAAGCCAACTCCCCTTCTTCCCCCCTTTCAGAAAAGGGGGATACAGGGGGGTTACCAACTGATGCGGCAGTTAACATAGCAATTCAGATTGCAGAAGGATTAGAAACAGCGCATAAAAAAGGAATTGTTCACCGTGATATAAAATCCGGCAATGTTATGATCACCAAAGATGGTAAAGTAAAGATAATGGATTTTGGTTTGGCAAAGATTGGAAAAGGCACTCAGGTTACAAAGGTCGGCTCAACCATTGGAACAATTGCTTATATGTCTCCCGAACAAGCAAGAGGAGAAGAATTGGATCATCGGACGGACATTTGGTCTTTCGGCGTTATTCTTTATGAAATGCTTGCAGGAAAGCAGCCATTTAAAGGAGATTATGATCAGGCTGTTATTTATTCAATCTTAAATGAAGAGCCTGGCACAACTGAAATTAAATTTTCGGGATTGCAGAACATAATTCTGAAAGCTCTGGCAAAAGAAACGGATGAGCGTTATCAACATATAAATGAAATGCTTGATGATCTTTTAGAAATAAAAAATGAATCATCATCTAAAACATTTTCGTCTTCAAAGAAAAACGTACACATACAAAAGAAAAAGAATAAATGGTTTGTTCCAGCTGCAATAGTAACTTTCATTGCTTTCATTATTACAGCATACATTTATTTCAATATTTTATCCGGTGAAAGAGATACGGCTTCAGAAAGAAAAATGATAGTTGTTCTGCCCTTTGAAAATCTGGGATCACCTGATGATGATTATTTTGCTGAAGGGATAACAGGTGAAATAACAAGTAAGTTATCAAGCCTTTCAGGTTTAGGTGTTATTGCCCGTTCCAGTGCGCTACAATATAAAAATACGGAGAAATCTTTAAAGCAAGTTGGTGAAGAACTTGGTGTACAGTTTGTTTTAGAAGGAACTGTCCAGTGGGAAAAATTGCCGGATGGAAAAAGAAGAATTCGCGTGAATCCTGAACTGATTAATATTGAAAACTCAACTCAAATGTGGTCTAAACCTTATGAAGCAGAATTCTCCAGTGCATTTAGTCTCCAATCAGAAATAGCTGCTACTGTTGCTGAAGCATTGAACTTAAAACTTATCCAATCAGAACAGAAATCTCTTGAAAGCACAATAACAAAAAATTCAGAAGCTTATGATATCTATTTAAAAGCACTTTACTTTTCGCAGGATATTACCAACGAAACAAATCTTAGAATAGCAGAAAAAATGTTTGAGCAGGCAATATCCCTGGATGTTAATTTCGCTGAAGCTTATGCTCAGTTATCAAGTGTGCAATCGGATATGCAGTGGCAATTTTATGTGCACTCTCAAGAGAATTTAAATAAATCTAAAGCCAATGCACAAAAATCCATAGATATAAATCCGGCTTCCCCGGAAGCACATGTTGCTTTGGGAGATTATTACTACCATGGAATTCTGGATTATGACTCCGCCCTTAAAGAGTATAATGAGGCAATAGAGCTTAATCCTAATTTTGTAGATGCGATCAATGGGATTGCTTTTGTTTTGAGACGTCAGGGTAAAATGCAGGAAGCCATTATGTATTTTAAAAAAGCCTTTGAGCTCGATCCCCGGAACTTTGAAACTCTTTTTTCAATTGGTGAAACCTACTGCCTTTTAAGAGAATATGAACAAGGCATTCCATTTTTAGATAAAGCCAGTTTAATAGGTCCTGAATCTGTACATCCTTATGTTTATAAGTCGCTCAGTTATTTGCTTGCCTATGGTGATACCAAAAAAGCACGTGCAACTATTTCAAATGCTCTGGATAGTAAAATCGATTTACATTCTCATTTATTTATTAATATGCTCTTTTTATGTGATATTCTAGATAGTGACTTTAATGGAGCTTTGAAACAGATTAAAGGAATAAAAGAAGCAGATGATCAGTTTTACTATAAGCCGGAGGATTTATATTTAGCCGAAATTTATTTGTTTATGAAAAATGAGGCTTTTGCAGAAAAACATTTTCAAACGGCAATAAAAGTTTTGCAGGAAAAAATTAAACAAAATCCTCAGGACTCAAGATTGTTTAGCGCACTTGGAATTTGTTATGCAGGGCTTAATCAAAAAGAGAATGCAGTTAGAGAAGGTAAACGAGGATATGAATTATTGCCGATTTCAAAAGAAGCATGGAGAGGTACCTGGAGGTTATTGGATCTTGCCAAAATTTACACAATGGTCGGTGAAGAGGAATTAGCTCTTGATGCAATTGAAGAATTGCTAAAAAGACCGACGGACGCAATATCGGCCGTGCTGCTTAAACTTGATCCAACCTGGGAACCGTTAAGAGGAAATTCTCGTTATCAGAAGCTGGTTAAGGAAACAAAGTAGATATAATGATGATTGTGGAAACAATATTACACTATAAAATTATTGAAAAGCTCGGCGAAGCCCGACTACACTTTCGTTTCGCCGGTCAGGGCGGACCTGTCCGTCGAAGCCGTTAAATTAAATTTAAAAGTAATTATGATCGGAAAAACAATTCTACATTACAGAATATTAGAAAAGCTCGGCGAAGGCGGGCCTGCCCGCCGAAGCCGATAAGTTAATTTAAAAAGTATTTTATGATCGGAAAAACAATTCTACATTACAAA
>CAYSGP010000104.1:0-2734 GCA_964430095.1 uncultured Ignavibacteriaceae bacterium | reverse complement strand
CGATGTAAAGAGAATCTTTATCAAATGGAGAAATTGTTACAGCGCTGTTAATAATATTCACAAAATTAGTTTGAGGTTTAATTGAAACTTCCGCAGTATCCCCAAGATTGACTCCCTTAACAAAAACCGTAACAGCATTATCATTAATGTTCAAAGCAGACAAATAAGGAGCATCGGTTGAAGGATCATCGTCCCACATCCATCCGTTCCCCCAGAAAATAGAATCCTTTGAAGAAATATCGCCTATAATATCACCTGTAATTTCTTTTATGCCCGCAAAAGAAATTATGCTAACAAGCGAATCCAGATCAATTGAAATAAAGTCAGGATCAAAACCGCCGACAATATAAAGGTCTCCGTAAAGAGTTCCATTTATTATTTGACCGGAATAGTAAAGAGAAGTTTTAAATTTATAACCCGGTCCTAAGAATAAAAGTCCTGCCGCAGATGTAAGTATCTTCATATTGGAAGCAGGATGCAGAAGCAACTTATGATTTTTTTGATAAAGGATTTCTCCCCTAGTTAAATCGTAAATATCACAAGCGATCAATGTTGATTGAAAATAATCAGCAGAAAGGAGATTATCAATTTTGTTTTGAATTGAAGAAACCGGCTGCGAGATAATTTCTGAATTGATAAAAATTAAAAGAATAAAGATCGCCCGTTGTTTAAACATCATATTGTGCAGAGTGAATTATAACTTAGGCATTAATTACTGAATTAAAATACTAACTCTAAACTTAAGGAATAATTCCTGATGGGGGATATGTTTCCGACTAATTCTATGTAGTTGTAGTTTAAAATATTATCGGCATTAACAAATACTCTTAATTGCAAACCGAAAGAATTGAAATTATAACCTCCTCTCAAATCAAGCACATAAACATCAACGCGTTTTTCTGCATCCGGTATAAAATTAGCTAAGTCATCGTCTATTTCTTCAACCTTGCTCCAAAATCTAAAATCGGCACCGGCTTCAAAATTATAAAATGAATAACTTATTGAAGAATAAAAAATATGCCTCGGTCTATACTTCAGGGCAATATTATTTTCAATATCACGGCTCCATAGGTAAGTATAGTTTAAGGAAAGGTGCAACCTATCGCTAAGAAAATTTATTTTCGTATTTATTTCAGCGCCTTGAATTCTTGCCCTGGTAACATTATTAAAAAAAACTAATCCATCGCGTGAATCAATTGACGGCTCAATAAAATCATAATATTCATTATTGAATACTGCTGCATCAAGATTAATGTACTCATTAGGCTGATAGTTAATTCCGAATTCAGCCGATAAACTTTTTTCAGGTTTTAAATTTGGATTTGGTTTTACGGTAATTCCGCTGGCGGTTGTCGAAGTAAATGCTTCGGCAAGAGATGGTGCTCTGAATCCGGCGCCGGCAGATGATCTTAAAATTAAATTTCCGGATAAATGATAGTTCAAACCCAATTTTGGTGAAAAGTCACTGAAGCTTTTAATAGAATCCAGTTTGCTGTAATCATACCTGAGGCCGAATGTTGTTGATAAAGGAAAATCAAATTTGATGTCCGCCTGAGTATATATCCCGATACCTTTTGAATCGGGATTTCCAAAAATATTTGAGCTGACATCGGAATATGTCCCTTCAATACCTGTGACTGAAATTATATTTTCCGAAATTGATAAATTTGCCTGTAATTCAGTTCTGTATAATTTAGTGGTTGATGAATTCCGGGAGGTTGTTTCGTCTTTCCAGTTAGTTCTATAGTAACTTGACCTTATATTAATAAATAAATTATCGCTTATTAAATCTCTATAAAGTAATCCGGCCATTAGCCGGTTTGCTCGGGTGGTCTGCCCTTGATCGGCATCCGGCGGAATAAGGGCATTCCTCGAATCTTTCCAGTATAAAAAATTCCCTGCATGGTGATTCATTGAGTTGGCAAAGAGAGTTAGTGAGGAGGTACCGGAAAATTTATAATCACCTTTTAAAAAACCTATATACCTGTTAAAGAAGCCGCTTTGCTTATAATTCATATCATTTAATCTTGTCAGCGAAAATGCGATACCGAGATTGTCAAACCGATGTGAATGAGATAAAGTTAACCCATAATAATTCCTGTATTCACCGGACCAATCCCATTCCTGATAAGAAGGTTTAGCCCATATTCCGAATAAAGTGCGGATGTAAGTAACAGGTTCATCCGGAATTTCCCTGGTTATAATATTTATAACTCCCCCAATTGCAGTTGAACCATAAAGAGAACTTGCAGATCCTTTTATAACTTCAATCCTCTGTATTTGGTTAACCGGAACAGCTTCCCAAATTATTTCACCTGTATCGCCGGTATAAAAAGGAATTCCATCTATTACGACTAATACTCTTGTTCCTGCTCCCCTGCTGTAACCGCTTGAACCGCGAATGCTGATTTGGTCTTCAACCATATTTACACCAGGAATATATCTTAGAGCTTCTTTAAGGTTTACTAAATTCTTTTCTGATAATTTTTCTGCCGGAATTAATTCCGCGCTGACCGGCAGCTCGGAAAGTTTCTGTTCATACTTTCCTGCAGTAATAACTACTTGATCCGATTGAACGGGGGCTGTTTCTAACTGAATGTCTAACTTTAAATTTGCATCAACAGTAATATTCAGTATCTTGCTTTTATACCCGACAATTGAAAAAATTAAATCATAAACACCTGCATGAATATTTTTAATTTCATAGCTTCCTCTTTCATCTGTAGCAGCACCT
>CAYSGP010000103.1:0-5356 GCA_964430095.1 uncultured Ignavibacteriaceae bacterium | reverse complement strand
ATCCAGGTAAAAAGACCAGTCCATTCCCCAAAAATTTGTAAAAGCCGTGATCCGTATATCGAGCCGGTGGTAAGGAGGTTTACGGGCATTTAATCTTCTATCCCCGAAATCGACATCATAAATTATTTCCTGAAGCTGACTGGAAGTATTTTTCCGTGTGGCAAAATAAGGAGTTTCCGGGACTATGTCACCATTATTATCAACAAGGATTATTCTGGGCTCTACTCCGATCGGCTCAGTCATTGGAAAACCTGAACCATACTGCCATCTCATTCCGGTCTCAAGCCAGCTGTTTAGCCGATAGTTAAGAACAATATTTACTGTATGTCTTTGATCAAACCGGAAGGGAATTTTCCGGTCGCCTTCATATCTTTCGGCAAATCCGAGTGAATAGGCAATCCACCCCGAAAGTCTATTATCCCCGCTTATATTCTTTTTTGAAAGAAAAAATTCCAGTCCATAAGCCTCGCCGTCCGATTGATTTACAGGAATCTGGGTTAAAGAATCTCCTTGTATCGTAATGGGTCTTGTCCATCCTGCAGGAAACCGCGGATCGGTTCCGGGTATTCTCTCGGTGAAATATTGAGACCCGATAACGGTTTTTTGAATTATTAAATTATTAAAGTCTTTATAATATCCTTCGATCCTTGCATTCCATTCATTGGTTAACCATCTTTCAATTCCGAGCACATAATGATTTGCATTTTCAGATTCCATGCCGTTTGTATATCTTTCACTAAAATCAAATAATGCACCTTGATCGATAATTTTTTCATAGCCGGGGGACTGAAAATATTTTCCCCAGACAGCTCGTAAAGTAGTAACAGCATCCAAGGCATAAGAGAGAGATATCCTGGGAGCGAAATACATTTTATTAAGGATATCATAATAATCGAACCTTAAACTTGGGTTTAAAAATAACCGGTCTCCTATTTTAAAATTATTCTGGACATAGGCACGGTAGCGGTTATAATTTTTTACATTTTTTATATCACTCAGTACAGCTCTGAACTGCGGATTAGATGCAATGATAGCTACCAATTCCGGATCGAGATCAAACTTGAATTCAACAAGGGTCTGCATAATATCGGCGCCGGCGCCTGCTTCAAAAATATTTTCACCCCAAACATATGTAAGCTTATCATCGACGGAATATTTACGTAAAGAAAAATCGGCATCGAATTTTACATTAAGCAGATACCCGGATAAAGTATCCGGAATTACATCTTCAAATTCATCCCGGTTTAGAGAGGGATCGAGAATTTTAGATTCGAAATCTGTTGCCCCGCTGTTCCTGTACCAGGAAAAAATTAATTTATTAAGCAGCTTACTGTTCGGCGAGAAATGCCATGCAAGACTTGCAATATCATTTTTAGTAACATTAAAGACTCCAACGCTGTCAGCGGTTTTCCTATTATCAGGGCTTACAACATCAACTCCGTCGCGGGAATAAATTCCATTTAAAAGTATTTTATGTCCATGGAAAGGACCAAGAGCTATTTTTGCCTGCACATCATAAAAGTTAGGGAATGTAGTATTTTCGTCAACGAGTCCGGCATTTTTTACAAAAGGTTCGATAATCAAATCATAATAGGTTCTGCGGGAATTTAGAAGCCAGCTGCCCGGGATTCCGCCCGGAATTTTTCCCTCCAGCACTAAATTTGCATCAATGATGGAAGCATTTATAATTCCTTTTAAAGATTTCTTTTTATCTCCTTCCCTGTTCGTCACATCGAGTACTGCAGAAAGCCTGTCGCCGTATTTTGCAGGGAACCCTCCTGTAATAAGATTTATGTCGGACACTGCTTCAGGATTAAACATGCTGATTAATCCATACAGGCGGTAAGGATTGAATACTTCAACATCGTCCATAATTATAAGATTCTGATCCGGACCGCTTCCTCTTACAATAAGCTGGGATGAGAAGTCATTCGGGGCAAGGACACCGGGCAAAGCCTGAAGTGTCCTCAATACATCTTCTCCTGCTCCCGGCAGTATTTTTGCGCTTTTGGGATTCAAATCTATCAGACTAGTTCTCGTATCGCTCTGATCCTGATCTTTAAATCCTGTTACTTCAACCTGCCCCACTTCAATTGGAACCGTACTCATTTCTACATTTAATTCAATAGTCTTGCCCGGTTTGATATCCAAATCAAAAACTTCAGCTTCATATCCGACCGCGCTGAATTTTATTTCATATTTCCCGGGGGGGATAAAATCCAGCTCATAAGTCCCATCTTCCCTGCTTGCGGTGCCGTAGTTGGTAAAAAGCAAAAAAATATTTACGGAAGTTATCGGTTCACCGTTTTCCTCGGTAACTCTCCCGGTAACTTTCCCGGTTTGTGCTGAAGCAATATTGAAGGCAAGATAGGATAATGCGATTAAATATTTAAGCATTTAAACTAGTCAAAAATTATAACAACAAGGTAGGATTAATTCCTGAAAGTTTTTATTCCAAAATTTTTTCATACCGCCAAAAAACACGTTCCACTTTTGAGCCCGCATAATGCATGTAAAAAGGGATCGGTCCGACCCATGGGATTATTGCTTTTTTAAATCCCATTTCTTTCATGGCCATTAAACATTTTTTTAATAGAATTCCGCCAATTCCCATTCCTTGAAACGACTTACCGGTACCCATAGGCCCGAACCAGCCTGTTCCTTTATTATTTACCTCATATGCTGAAAAAGCTTGAACGTCCTCATTAGCTTTTGCGATAAACAATGTCACAGGTATATTATTAAATGATTCAGATACTTCAGGGATCCATTCGGGAAATTTTTTTTCAAGCCAGTTTAAGACTTCCTTTTTTTCATCAGCTTTTGCTCGTTTAAAAACGACACCTTTTTTTAAAAGTTTCCTTTCTTCTTCATCGGTTGAAAAATTCTTGTTTACAAGATCTGCAGAAAGGTTGGATGTATCACCAAATTTTTTAAAGCCGTTTCTTTCAAAGAAGCAGACCGCTTCAGTGTACATTGGGTCAACACCCGGCATAAAATAATTTGGTATCGATTCATATATTCTTATTGATTTAACACCGGAAAGGATAAACTTTTTTTCTGCTTTTTTATACAGCTGTGAGGCAATTCCTTTTCTTCTTTCATCCGGATGAACACAGAGAAGCTTAATGTAGCCGAATTTCTTCATTTTTATTTTTCTTCCATGGCTCTTCCGGGTTGATATACTACGTATTATCCCCTGTATAAATCCAACAGGCTGTTCATTCTCTTTTTTAAATGCCAGCAGAGTAAGTGCCGAATTATAATCAGGATCGCCGAAGGTTTTCTCCCGTAAAAGGAAATCGGGCATAATATCATATTCCATGCTTAATCTGCAAAGCTCGGCAACTGATTTAAGAAATTCATCCGAAAAAGGTTTTATGAGAATATTATTTTTTGACATAAATAGTTTTTGCAACACAGACATGCTTGTCTGTGCATTCTATTTTTTATTTCGATACGATGACAAGAATTTCTGTGCTACTTAGGAATGTCTGAGTTGCATTTAATTCAAATAAATAGCAAAGAAACCGGAATAAAGACCAAGGCCGAATTCATGAAATTCCCTGCTGGTTTCTCCAGGCTTTGCATTATACCTGTAGCGTGTATAAAGTGTAAATGTGTTGGCAATTCTGAATAATCCCAGCGATACTTCAGGACTTATCCCGTTAAATCCATTAAAATTTGTAAAGCCGTTAAACCCTGGAGAAATATATTCTATCCCCGGAATCGGGAAAAGATGTTTATATCCGACTCTTAAATAATTTTTTATAGGTGCATCGAATATGTATGAGTATTCCACCGAAAAATATCCTGCAGGATATTGGTATCCCTTCGAACGGATAAATAATAGAGGTATCTCTTTCGTCAGACTGAAGTAGCCTTCTCCTTTGATATCTACAAATACAGGAGCCGGAAGCAAAAAAACTGTCCCGGCAAAGAGGCAGAGCAGCAGAAAATTAGATTCTGATTCCAGCTTTATTTCTTTCGGCAGTTCAAATTCGTATTGTTCGCTTTGAAATTTATTTCCGGTTGAATCTTCCGTTACAATTACGAAAGGAATAAAGTCTCCCTGTAAATTCATTTTGCTGATATCAACTTCTATTTGATGAGTACCGGCTATTGTATTTGAAACATCGGAAGTATCCTTCCCGTTTATTATTACTTTTGATTTACAGTCAGGGCTAGTGAAAAATGTTAGTTTAAAAGTATATGGAGGTTCAGGTGCTACAAAATTTTCAATTATAAAAACTTCGGTTGAATCAGGTTCCCCCTGGGAATAATTATTTCTAACAACGAAAAAAGAAATAAATAACAGTAAAAAAATTTTAAGCATGATTTATCCTTATTATTTCAAAATTACCTGTAAAAATAGTTAGTTGTTGAAGTTATACAAAATATAAGGGAAATGAATGGCTGAATGAAGGAATGAGTTGATGGCTGAATGATTGTATGATATCCTCAAAAATATTCTGCCAAATTTGATCAAGATATTGTTAATTGTTAAAAGCCTGTCTGCTCGCCTCGCGGCGAAGCTGAGGGCCGGCAAGGCAGGTTAACCGTTAACGTTTAACTTGGTTGGCGGCTATGCCGCACTCAGAATGTATGGATGTATGATTGTATGATAAATGATTAATCAGCGATCTTGAACCTGCACTTGAACTTGAACTTGAACTTGAACCTGCACTTGAACTCTCATCCATTCATCTTTCTACTCCAGAGCTTTTTCAAGATCTGCTATTAGATCTTCCGAATCTTCAATTCCAACGGATAAACGAACCAGGCTGTCTGTTATTCCCATTTCTTCTCTATTTTCTCTCGGAACTGAAGCATGAGTCATTGAAGCAGGATGACTAATTAAACTTTCCACACCGCCGAGAGATTCGGCTAAAGTAAATAGTTTAACATTCTTCAGCAGCTTTTTTGCAATTTCCGGATCTCCAAAATCAACGGAAATCATTCCACCGAAACCTCTCATCTGCCTTTTCGCCAATTCATGCTGGGGGTGTGAAGGAAGACCCGGGTAGTAAATTTTTTTGACACACTTTAAATGACTCAAGAAACCTGCAATTTCGAGAGCATTTTTTTGATGCCTTTCCATTCTAATTGCAAGAGTTTTCGTAGAACGCAATATCAGCCAGCAGTCAAATGGTGAAGGAACTGCGCCGACTGCATTTTGAATGTAACGCAGCCTCTCATGGATCTTATCATCATTTGTCACAAGGATTCCGCTGATTACATCGCTGTGCCCGTTTATATATTTTGTCTGGCTGTGCAGAACAATATCGCATCCGGATGTGAGAGGATTCTGGAAATAGGGACTCGCAAAAGTATTATCAACTATGCTGATCAGATT
>CAYSGP010000102.1:0-6059 GCA_964430095.1 uncultured Ignavibacteriaceae bacterium | reverse complement strand
GGCTTGAATTCGTTTGGATTTTAAGAGGCTGCCCGAGAAGTCTTGTGAAGGATCTTGCATAATTAATTATTTTATAGTTACTATTGAACCCAGATTCAACTGCTTCGGAATTTATTTCCGCCGCATCATCATAGATAATATTCTTTGTCCGGCAGCTTTTTTCTAGAATAGATTTAAGAAATATTTCCCGGGAAAATCCGGAATTATTCCAATGGAACAGTACGGCAAATGACTCCAGATACCGGATTGTATTCACTAGCTCTTCATCCAATTTAGAATCGATAATGAAGATGATTTGAAATTGAAATGAATTTCTTATTTTTACTAGTTTTGCAGCAGCGGTGAGAATATTCCTTGTAGATTGGTTTTTCAAATATACAATTGCAGCATATTCCCCGGGAAAGTTGGGAATTTGGAATGGTTTTCCTAGGATCTTAAGCCGATTTTTGTAATATTCAATAGGGTCTGTAGCATGCATTCCAGTTATTTGCTTAAATGCATAAGTTTCAGCGGTAACTTTTCTTCTATATTCGGAAGTAACTTCGTTTATAAAAGCCGGTGGAGAAGCAAGTGCCAGCCTCCTGTACATATCCCAGTCAATCAGTACTTTTAATTCTTCATCATACAAACCTGCTTGATCAAATAAATGCCTGGAATGAAGCGCGCAAAGATTAGGAATATGATTCATTAATCTGAATTGGAACGGCAAAACTTGTCCGGAATATCTCACCGCACGATCCTTCTCAATCCATTGTCCGTTTTGTTCAATAAGGTAAACCTCCTCGGACACCGAGTAAACAAATTTTCTTTCGGGATGCTTTTCCAGATAACTAATGAGAACATCCAAATGGTTCGGATGATATTTGTCATCGTCATCCAGGTAGGCGATGTATTTACTTTTTGATTCGCGGATGCCGAAGTTCAGTGCGTGCGCTTTTCCTTTATGTTCGATATTAAAATATTTAATGCGGGAATCATTAAATGTCCGGACTATTTCCGAAATATCTTCGCCGCCGTCATTTATTAAATATAAATTCCAATCTTTGAAAGTCTGATCTATTACGCTTTGGATTGCATCGGCAACAGATTCGACCCGGTTATATGTTGTCATCAAAACGGTTACTAAAGGATTTTCTTTTAACTTTAAATATTCCCAATTTCTGCTCCTCCGCATTGAATCCATTAAAGCCAGGTAACCGGAGGATTGAATTTCAATACGGTTAATTTCATAGGGATTGAAATCATTATTTACTTTTCCAGGCAACACTCTTAATGCAAGAGTATGATTTCTTTTAGTTAATTCCAGTGCCTCCTTTGAATAGAGACCCCAAGGAAATGAAAAGGCATAGATTTCGGAATTAAATTCTTTTTGAAGCACTCTCCGGGATTCTTCAATTTCATTTTCGATTCTTTCTTGATACTCTGATTCGTTTTCATATTCTCCTAACTGTTTAAATTCATTATTTAATTCTCCAATAAGTTTAGAGATATATACCTTTTCATCAAGCTTTTTATTTATCTCCCAAAACCTAAGACAGTAATCAATCACACCTGCATAAGGTATAAACTTTTTTGAAGCTACGGCAGAACCATATTCAAAAATAGGATAACCAATCAGCGTATCTGTCAGAAGATTATCGCTGTATTTAGTCTCCCCTTTAAATACTCCGACAAGCTTTGAAGAAACAAAAACCTGCTTATGATTTAAGGAATGGCTTTGTATATTTAAAAACTTATTTCCGGAAACCTCTTTCCATTTTAAGAGTTCATTCACCGATAAACGGTTGGGAATTAAAAAAGCAGAAGAAAAGTTATGTGTTGCTGAAAGAATCGGCAGAGCTTTTTCAATGTCATTTATGCAGCCGTCATCCAATGTGAGCCAAACAGGCCGCTTGTAATTTACTCTTTGATATAAAAGATTTTCAACCTGCGGAACAGTGAGAGATGCATAGCCGTAATTATTGAAGAATTGAACTGCTGAAGAGAATCTTTCGGTAAAATTATCAGCATTAAAAAGCGAGTGATCCAGGAGCACTGGAAAATTTAAGCTTGGCTCTTTATTAATTTTACTCAGTACGGAAAAAACTACGTTATCAATTTTTATTTCCTCTTTATATGGGAAGGGCTGATTCAGTCTTTGATAAAAATCGACACCGTATTCTCTGACATTTCCGAACTTTCCCGGCTCATTATACTCTATTGTTTTCCTTAAATTTATGTTATGAGGTATTTCGAGAACAGCTTTGCCTGTTTTTTTCAGAACCCTTGATATTTCCGTAAAGGCGAGTTTATCATCAGGAACCTCTTCAATTACATGCTGCATAATAATAAGATCAAAGGACTCATTCTCAAACTTCAAGCTGCAAATATCCATTTCGTAGTCAATCCAAGAGGTATCTCTTTTGTCAAGCGGGTTTCCGGTTTTCCATTTGTCAATGCATACATAACTGCAGCCGTTTTCTTCAAATTTTTTTCTGAAGATGGTATTATTCAATGGGGCAATTTCAAGGACTTTAATTGCCGGCTGGATAAGGTTTTCTCTGTTCAGCAGGAACCATAATGCTCTCTGCCTTTCCAAGCTGTGGCACTTCGGGCATCTAACTTTTTTTCTTGAACTCATATCAAGAAAATCATTTCCGTTATAACCGCAGATACCGCACGATGTATAAAGAGGAAATCTGTTCTGAATATCCTTTAAGCGATAGATTATTTCGGAGGCTCTTTTATCGAAATTATACTCCTGAATTTTGAGAAAATTTTCTTTTGCAATCTTATCTCTTTCATTATCATTTACGAGGAAGTAATCCAATTTTGCTTCTAAATCGTCAACATCTTTATAAGTGACAATTGACAAATCGCTTAAACCCGCAACGTGGTCGCTAATCTGGAAACCTTCTGCAGCAGCAATATCATAAGTTCTGTTGTTTATAAATCCTTCCAGCCGCATTGTCTTCTGGTGATCATTCAGAACAATCTTTGCACGGCGGTAGTAGACAGGCAGTTTTTTCCATTCAATAAATTTACCGGCAATATATTTTTCATCTAAGTAACCTTCCCATTTTTCGCCGTATACTTTCAGATTATAATCCTTCTTAATGGATTTAATATCTTCAATAATTTTTCTGCACCTGTTATTTTTAAATTCATAATTATTTCCTATAAAAAGAATATCAATATCTTTTTCGACCCTTTCTCCCGGATGGAAAATATTAATATCGGCCGCTTGGGGTAAATAATAAAAAGGAACCAGGATTTTTTCTTTTATCTTTTCTAAATGAATTTTAGATGCAGTAAAAACGAGATCATAGGAATTATTTTCTTCCGCAGTGTGCAGTTCAGGATGGTTTATTATCCATAGCACATTAATATTATGCTTCTTTAAAGTATAACTGCTCAATCCTTTAAGATGAATGACGACATCAATGTTCTTATCTGTCTGATCCCATTCATTTAGATAATGGAGTACGCAATTATGCCCGGATTTTCTCAATGATGCTGCCAGAGATTCGGCATAAAAAATATCCCCCCAATTTTTGTGCGTCCTGTCCGGTACGCCGATTTTAACGGCAAAATTAATTTTATAAGGTATTTGGAATTTGTTCTTAAATGATTTAATTGAAGTTAAATTATCTATCTGATTATAGCAGTCATCTTCATCGCAGATAATTTTATCGGTCCATTTTTGGAGAAAAACAGTGCGGTTTTGAATTGCTTTATCCATACGGTTCGCCGATTGACTTTCCAAATGATAAATGAAAGAATCAGCACAATACCAGATTTTTAATCCTTTATCTCTTACACGCATGCATAAATCAACATCTTCCTGACCGTTAATATAAATTTCATCAAAGCCGCCGGAATTTATATAGAGATCTTTTTTTATAAATAAAGCTGCTCCTGTAACCGCCTGCATTTCTTTCGAAATGTTTGCGGGAGGAAATTCGGAAGGATAAAATTTAAATAGATGTGCAGCAAGTTTTTTCCGCGTAAAAGTCAGACCGGCATGCTGAATAAGATTATCCGGGTATAAAAGTTTTATTCCTACTATTCCGACATTAGGCCTGCTTAGCCATTCAACTGGTTTCTTCAAAAAATCATTAACGGCAATTGTATCATTGTTCAGAAATAACAGATTATTGTATTTAGCAGTCTGAGCACCGATATTATTGGCTTTTGCAAATCCGAGATTCATGTCATTCCGGAGGTAACTTAAATCAAATGAGAGCAGAGGCTTAAGTTTATAAATTTCTTCTGCGCTTCCGTCATCCGAACCGTTATCCACTACAATTACTTCAAAATTGATTTCGCTTTTAATAATATGCAGAGATTTAAGGCAGTTTATTGTTAATTCTTTTTTGTTGTATATAGGAATGATGATAGACAGGCCCTTGTCACTTTCCGAACCGTTTTCTTTTAAAGATAAATTCAATTGTTCTTTTAATAAACCGATATTGTTTAAAGCAGTTTCGTTTGCCGGATCTTTTTCAATTACCTGCTTAAGTATATCCGCTGCTTCTCCATATTCCCCTAATAAAATATCAACTGCTGCAAGATTGTTAGCCGCATCGACAGATTCATCATCATAATTTTGGAGAATGTCCATTAAAACTTCCTTTGCTTCATTTAATTTTTTTTGACGGATAAGTTCTTCAGATTCATGTATTTTTTCTAAAATATTTGTCTGCATTACTTTGTCTATTTTATTTTTTGATTTTTTTTCTGCCGGTAAATCTCGTCTGAGTTCCATGGCTGCCGGAGATTCACCGAGGGCTTTATTCACTGCGGCTTTGCCGTATCTTTCACATCCATCGCAAAGCTCCGGAATGGGCTCCAGTTTCTTCATTCTTTCTCTTATCGAACCTAACTTATTAATCCATATATCGAGCAACGGTTCTTTGGATGCATCTGCAAGAATATGACTGCCGTTTAAATCAGCGCAGCAGATTGGGACGCGTCCGTCGGCATATATACTAAGCATTTCGGAAGGGAAACATGACCTGGTTTTTCTATCATAAGTGCTGAAGCCTGTAAATGAATCGGCGGTATCCCAGTTATGAGGATACCTTACGTAATATTCATCCGCATCAGGTATCAGAATTTTAATTTGCTGTTCGTTGAAATTCTTATCTTGTCCGTGCGGAATTATTGTCTGAATTACTGTTTTTGTTCTGTAAGATTTTGATTTCCGAATAAAATCTCTTGCATTATTAACAACTTTATAAAAACTGCCGTTTACTCTTACATTCTCATATGTTTCTTTATCAATTCCGTCCACGGAAATAGAAATTTTTCCAAGCCCTGCTTCAAGAATATCATCTCCGTATTTATCTAAAAGAGTTCCGTTTGTATGTATTAAAGAATTCTTAAAACCTAAATTATCCGCGTGTTTAAGCATACTTATTAAATTGTTACCGGCAATCAGTGGTTCTCCGGATAAGAAAAGCCTTAGCTCAATACCGGTTAACCCTAATGTAAAAAGCTGATGAAGTATGCTCCTATAAAGCCCCATATCCATTGCTTTATTTGGACGGATCTTATCTATCCTTGAGCAAAATTTACAAGCCAGATTACATGCAGGTGTGGGTTCAATATTAATTCTTTTTAGATTAATTTTCATTGCTTCAATATGAATTGACGGTTCATCAAGTGTATGGTAGTCCGTTCCGTCTGAGACTTTTATTGAATCGAACCCGGAGCATTTAAGCAGTTCCTTTATGCTTTCCCTTGTATAACCCCACTGATGAGTGTCTCCTTCATACCGGTCCAGGCCGTAAACATGATCAATCATCGACCAGTTATTACTATTCACAATTTGTTGGAAGACTCCCTTAATATCGGGGCATTCAATAATTAATTTACCGCCTATTTTTAAAGTTCTAAAACATTCTTTAAGAAAATCATCTACATTTGGCCGCCATTTCTCTGTCGTATATTTGCTTGTCGGCCTCGGAAGATGCTCAATAACGTGAAAGGATATTATTTCATCGAGAGAAGAATCCTTAAATGGAAGGATCATGCCGCTGCCGATTGCATCGACTTTAAAAGAATTCCCCATAAAT
>CAYSGP010000101.1:0-3274 GCA_964430095.1 uncultured Ignavibacteriaceae bacterium | reverse complement strand
TTAATGCCTATGGAATTTTCTTTGCATGAAACAAAAATGAAAAAACCTGAAATGAATAAAGAATATTTTATAAGATTCATATTGAAATATTTATTAATTCAGACTGTAAAACTATCCATCCTGTAAAACCCTTGCATTCTTATCATTCTTATTAGTCATCTTCCGCTAATACTGCTCCAAATGACTCTCCTCAATTTCCAAAGCAAAATCTAAAAAATAATCGGGCGGGACTTTAGGTCCGTAAATGTATGCGCGGTAGTACCCGCTAGTCACATAATTCCCCTCATTGTCTTTCAAATCCCATGCACAAAAATAATCGTGGATGGTACTGTTTTTTTCAATTCTTCTTACAACCGGCGACCATGAATGAACTGCAGGCATCCCAAGAACTGAACTTTCAGAGTTTGCCGCTTCCCGGATGGTTCTTCCTCTTACAATTATAATTACCGCAGTATCCGAAAGGTGAGTAAATATTATAAGAGGATGCCCATATCGAGGTCTGGGCGGCGCAGTAGTCCGACATGGATTCGGAAAAACATTTATCTCTTTAACCTTATATGCCGGATTCCCGATGACCTCGCCTGTGCCGTCAGGATTTTCCACGGTTGTAACATAAAACCCGGTAATTGTAGGGGGCTCGATTACAGGTTTTACTTTGAACGGATCGGGATCGGTTGGAGAAGAACACTGCAATGCTGCTGCTGCAGCAATTAAAAGGAAAATACCTTTAATGATATTTCTAAAATTCATTTATCTCACCTAAATTTTTTTTCATGAAATCAACCGGGTTGTAGAAATATTTATTCAATTCATCCCTATTCATTGTAAGCCAGCTTGCGCAGCCGTAATCATAAAATGATTTTCTTATTTCCAGGTGCAGATGGTCGTATGAGCCGCCTTGCTTTTTAGCTTCCTCCTTTGTGTACAATCTAGCCAGCTTTGTATCCTGATCAACCTGCATTCCATTTATTACATAAATTTCCTGGAGGTGTTTGTACGAAGTATAGACGATAGTACTGTCAGGCAGTCTATGTTTAATTACTATTGTCTTGTGAGGATGCCCCAGATGAATGGAACAAATTACTCCGTCTGCCATCGGATAAATATAGTTGTAGATATTGAGTTTTTCCGGGATTATATCCGCTGCTGTATGGATGTGTCCTTTTAAATAAGAATCTCTCGGTGCGCCGAAAACGCTGATTAACTTTATAGTATTCAGTTTAAATCTATCTTCGGTTTGAAAAGGAACCTTCCATGATTTTACTGCTTCTGCAGGTTCATCTTTAATAAAAGCTTCTTTAAAGCTCAGGCGTGTTCTTTCAATATAGTTCTCCGATTGTCCTTTTATATGGGCAGCAAACAAAAGCAGAAAAATGGTTAGAAAAAGATGCAATACAATATATTTGCTTTTTACTTTCAGAATCGAAGAGATTAAAATCTTTTAATTATCATTTCCGGCAATGCTTTCTCCGCTTTTTTTCAGCATTCCCCTTTCCGGTTTTTTGTGGAAATAGAGGAGTTAAAAAAATAACTATTTTAATTTAACTTTCCAGGTTTTAATATGCAAAAGATTTATTCGGAAAAAATGCCTCATTTTGAGTGATAGTATCAGGGAGTAATAATTTTTCCCCCCATTACAGCATAATAACTTGAGAATTATTTTTTGCCTGTTCTATTACACTAATGCCGGTATCATGACTTATAGCCCAGAGCTCATGTCCTAATTCAAGCAGATTTTGGGGAATCACTATTCAGGAAGGAATTTTTCTGCATTGCATTCACAACATTTTAGAAAATTTGAACGAGACTATTTTTTATTTAGGCCTATATGGTTTTTGCCTGGGAATCCACCGCGGGACATTTTTTTTATACTCCATGTATTCATCTCCGAATCTCTCTTCCAGGTTGGGTTCTTCATACAACCGGAAATAGATATTATTAATAAGAAAGAAAATTACTGCCCACGCAAATACATCTACAGATAAAAACAGGATTGATTCACCCATCAGAACGATCAATACTCCCAGAATCATTGGATTCCTTACATGTAGGTATAATCCGGCTATTACTAATTTTTTTGTCGGACTCCATGGAGCAAGAGTCCCCTTCCCTATCTTGATAAATGATGATATTGTTAAACCCATTATGAATAATCCCAGGAAAATTAAGAATAATCCCGGAGCGGAAGTAAACATGTACTTCATTCTAAAATTTTGCTCGATAGAGAGCGGTACTATAATCAATACGGTTACAGGCAATATAAATGAAAACAGCTGCTTTAAAATGTTCATAAAGAATTTTATTAAAAATTTATCCGGCGTAATTTAAGAAAAGAACCATATAAAGAAGTTTTTATATCCAATTTTTTAGGTTCCGATGTGACCACTTTATCTTTTTTTTAATTCTCCTTTAATTAATTTTTTAGCGCATTTCCAGTTTTAAATAGAAATTAATTCTCACAAAAAGCTAATGAGAAACTAAAGGAGGCCTAAAATGTCTTTTACCAAAATGATCTTAGTTTTAATTTTGATGATTTTTTCCTCTCAGCACATTCAATCCCAAAATATAATCGGAGCGGGAGTAATGACTGCTGTTATTGACGGACAGGAGGAGAAAATCGGGCTTAATATTTCTTCTCATAATGAACCGAATTCAGTTTACTGTGATGTAAACGGCGGAACGTCGCAGACAGGAATGTTCCATTTTATCTTCGAGAATACCGGATCATTTAAAGATATAAAACCGCAGACTTTAGATCTTTCCAATCCTGATGCATACAGCAAGATTCAATGGACCGATTTTTTAACTCTTTCTCCATATACTTATAAAAGCGGCAAGTTTGCAATTACTTCAAATGACGGGAAAAAATTGAAGGGAACTTTCGAAGCAGTCGCGACGAGCGCAGGTAATTCAATGATGCAGCTGCTGGGGCAAGGGAAATCGGAAAAAACTTTAACCAACGGAACTTTTGAGATTAATTACGGAAAGTGAATTCCAAATTCCTCTTTTTGATAGAAGCTTTACTCTGTGATTACTTTGTCAGCCCATTCTATAAGTGAAACAAAAATTTTCGGATTTCCGAACTGTGCGCCGTAATTATTCAAATCCGACTCATTAATTCCTCTTGCCTTTGAGCATCTGCCGCAGGCAAAAATGGAAACTTTCTTTGCTGCTATTTTTCCAAAGCTTCTGAAAGAGGTGGCCAGCCAACAGGCACTACAGAATCCGCCACAGACTTCCCCATTAAAGAAACAGCTTCACCCAAAAGAAATAT
>CAYSGP010000100.1:0-9471 GCA_964430095.1 uncultured Ignavibacteriaceae bacterium | reverse complement strand
TCAAGATGCAGAAATTATTGTGGACGAAGCTGGCGCTTCGTCCTACAATTAATAACTTATTTCATCTCTACAATTGTTATACCGTCACCGCCGAATTCTATTGGGGCAAAATAGAAGGTTTTCACTTTATCATATTTTTTCAGGATATCATTCACCATTTTTTTAAGCGCACCGGTTCCCTTCCCGTGAAGGATTTCGATCCTTTCAAGTCCGCCGGAATAAGCTTCATCCAAAAATTTTACTACTTTAAATTCTGCCTCATCCGCTCTTTCCCCTCTAATATCCAGCCTCATTTTGGGAGCAGTAATTTCATAATTCGAAAATCTCTTTACTTCTTTTTTTTCTTTTTTCACTTTGAATAATTCATTCAATGAGACCACCATTTTCATTGAACCTACTTTCAGCACGGCACTGTTTTTTTCTTCATTCAGCTCAATGACTTCTCCGGAAGCAGCTGTATTTTTAATTGATACATAATCTCCGACAGCGATCGGAATTTTTTCCGTTTCATCTTCATCTGCTTTTCCAATTTTCTCATTTATGAATTTCCTATTCTCTTCCTTTAATTCCGAAATTGCCTTCTGCGATGCTTTAATTGTTTTCTTATCTGCATTTGATTCTTTCAGATCTTTTATGACCTGTTCAAACTTTTTGTTAATACCCCGGAGATAATCGTCGGCTTCAGACTTTGTACGTTTAAGTATTTCTTTCTTTTCTTTATTAAGCCTATCCAAATTCTGCTTATAAACATTCGATAATCCGGCAAGACGCGTATTTTCAATTTCAACCTGCTTCAATTTTGCTTCAACCTGCCGCGATTTTGTCTCAAGATCCACCAGAAAATCTTCAATTTTATGGACATCCGGATCAAGATATTGATTTGCAAGCTTCAATAAATCTTCTTCCAGTCCAATTCTTTTTGCGACTTCAAAAGCATAGCTGGATCCCGGAATGCCCTGCTTGAAAACGTAAGTCGGCTTCAGATTCTCCGTATCGAATTCCATTGCAGCATTCGCGAATCCCTGAAGCTCATTGGCAATTAGTTTCAGGCTTCCGTGATGAGTTGTTGCAATAACGACTGCACCTTTATCCCTCAGCCGGATCAGCACAGCTGCCGCCAGTGCTGAACCTTCAGCAGGATCGGTTCCTGTACCGATTTCATCTAAAAGAATGAGAGATTCCGGACCGGCATTTCTCAGGATATTATTAATGTTAGATAGATGGGAGCTGAATGTGGAAAGATCATCTTCAAGGGATTGTTCGTCGCCGATATCGAGCAGGATGTCTGTCATCAGGTGCATGTTTGAATCCGGACTTACAGGAATATGGATCCCGGACTGAAATAATGAAACCAGAAGCCCGATAGTTTTTAAAACAACGGTTTTCCCGCCGGCGTTCGGACCCGTAATTAAAATTACCTTCTCTTCTTTGATTCCAAGATTAAGCGGAACCGCATTGTTCTTACCTAATTTTTTAAGGAGAATCGGATGTCTTGCATTTTGGATAAAGAGCGGTTTCCCGTTATTAATTTCCGGAAATGCCCCGATGACTTCGAGTGAATATTTTGCACGTGAAAAAATTGAATCGAGGTAAGCGATAATGGATATAGACTTTTTCAGACGGCTGCTTTCGCTTCCGATCATCTTGGTTATTTCACGCAGAAGTCTTTCTATCTCCCTCCTTTCCGCAAACGATAGTGAAACAATTTCATTGTTTAAATCAAGTGTCTCTTCAGGTTCAATGTATACTGTCTGACCGGTAGCAGACTCAGAATGAATAAATCCCTTAATATGTCTTTTATGTTCAGCTTTAACCGGAATTACAATTCTTCCGTCGCGAAGTGTAAGATAATCTTCTCTTGCAATGTCCTGCTCGGAAAGAGATTTAACAATCTTGTTTACAGAACGGATAAGATCATCTCTCTTGGAATTTATTTCTTTCCTGATCTCCTGGAGTTTCGGACTTGCATTTTCTTTAATTTCACCTGTTTCACCGACAATTTTCTGAATATGATGTTCAAATAATTTATCGACGAAAAGATCATTCGCAGTTTTGGAAAATAAAAACGAACCGGTTTCGGAGTTATTTTTCAAAAATTGAAACACATTCCTTGAATTTACAGCAAGCTTTAATACTTCAAGAATAGATTTTGTATCAAGCACCGCTCCCTGTATAGCGCTTTTAGAGATGATTTCATTCATATCGGGAAGATAATCAAGAGGGAAAGAGTTATTTTTTATTAAAACCTCCTTCGCCTGAGTTACCAGCATTCCTTCTTCTCTGATTCGCAATAAATCGTCTAAAGGCTGGAGTGAATGGACATAATTTTTCCCCGGATCGGTAGCAGAATATTTTGAAATGTAATGAAGAATTTTCGAGAATTCCAGCTTATCGAGAGTGCCCTGGGAAATCATGGAGTACCTAGCTGACCCACCGGCTCATCTTTATCGAGTATATATTCTTTGAATTTTTCTTTGGCATCGGGAGTATAGTTGCCTATATAGCTTACAGTATCGGGAATAATATTATAAACCCGCTCATAAAGGAATGAAGAATCGGCTCCATCCTTACCCGGTATGCTGAATATTTTCAGAAGAAAAAAAACCCCGCTTAAAATAAAAGCTATCTGAATTAAACCGACAGCTCCGCCGACCAGCCTGTTTGCAACATTATTTACTTTATCAAAAGGATGAATTATCCTTTTCAGCACTGCAAAAATTAATATTACACCCCAGAAAATCAGAAGTCCGGCAAAAATTGAAGCAAGATAAATTTCAATGCCGAATACCGATTCCATAGCTCTGCCCAAGTCATCGGAGAAATAAACAGCTAAAAAAATTGCTGCTCCAAATCCAATCAGCCCGACGATCTTCCGCACAAATCCATCCTTATAGCCGAGGATGAATCCGATAAGTAAAACGACTATAATAATGATATCTAATATGCTCATGTGTGTTAATCGGTAATAGTTAATGATTAATTGGAGCAACACGATGAACGATTAACTTATCCATTTTGTGTAAAATATTAAAGGTTAATAAACTCAGCTGCCTAAAAATTTTTCAACTAATTCTTTTACTTTCTTGCCTTCCGCTTTTCCTTTCAATTCCTTCATAACCTGAGGCATTAATTTCGGGAAATCCTCTTTCTTCTGAGCACCGATGGAATCTGCTATTTTTTTAATTTCGCTCATAATTTCATCATCGGACAGCTGCGCCGGAAGATAGCTCATCAAAACGGCTAATTCTTTTTCTTCCTTTTCAGCCAGATCTGTCCTCCCCGCATTACTAAACTGCTCGATAGAATCTTTTCTTTTTTTTGCTGCAGTGCTGAGCATTTTCACTTCCTCTTCGGGAGATAATTCTTTACCGGATCCGCTCTTTTCAAACTCAAGGATTAATGCACGGATCGAACGGATTGTTTCAAGCCTCAGCTTATCCCCGCTTTTCATTGCAGATTTTAAATCTTCATTTATTTTTTCTTTTAACGGCATAGCAGATTTAAGTAAAAAATTATTTAGTAATTCTGATCAAAATTAAATAATTATTTATAAAGATACTTTAAACCTGTTTGTTAATTGAATCACGTTACCGGACATAAAATGAAAGCTGTTAAATATGCTATGAACAAGGTCTCCTATTTCAGCCGGTTTCATCCAGACATCGTAATCGTCATCCTTAGCCCATTTGCGGTTGGCAGGCGTATCGATAATATAAGGAGCAACTGCATTTACGGATAAATTTATTTCTTCACCTTCGGCTGCCAGAGTTTTCACAAGATGAATTAAGCCCCCTTTTGCAGCTCCGTATGCCGCTTTCTTTTTTTCTTCTCTTAACCCGGTAAAGGCAGCTGTAAAGCAGATCGATCCGCCGGCAGATTCCTTTACGATTTTAGAAAAATGTTTTGCGATTAGGAAATTAGTTTTAAAATTCATTCCGATCATTTTATCGAATTCCTCAACGTCAGTTTCCCAGACATATTTTCCTCCGGCAAATCCCCCGATAGTGCTGAAAAGGAAAAAAAAATTTTCTCTGCCGGGTTTTATGCTTTTAAAAGCATCAATAATATTATTTTCCTGCGAGAGATCTTTTATCTGAATGTATTCAATATTTTTTTGATCGTACTTCTTTTCAAAATTAAAATCGAAAAGATAAACCTTGTCGTAATTCTTTTTTATCATGACAGATGCTGCCCCTTTCCCCAAAGCCCCGTTTGAGCCGAAGATCAATAATTCTTTATTCATCTTTATCCTCTTTCAAAATTACTTTTACTGTAACCGGGTAATGATCGCTGCAGCCGCCGAGGTATCTTGAGCCGCCATAGGTTGGAAACGGTGTTCCCTGGTATTTTCCTGAATATGTCTGAAGAAAATGCGGTTTGTATACTTCAAAAGAGCCGCATAAAAATTCTCTGCCCGATTCATCTGCCAAACTAGCCGAAATAATTATCTGATCGAGCATATTCCAATCATCTTTATGCTTATAGCTTCCTTCTTCGTTTTTAAATTCCAGGTAGGAAAGATTATACAGTTCTCCGGCGCTTATTTTATAAACGTTTTCACAGTAAAAGGGATTCACTTTTAGTGTTTTGGAAATTGAATTATTATCCGGTTCATCATTAAAGTCCCCCAGCAGAATTATTTTCGGATCAGAAATTTTATTTAAATATAAATCGATTCTATTTTTTAAAGTTTCAGCCGCCCGGATTCTTTTCTCTTCAGATTTATCCTGACCTGTTCTTCTTGAAGGCCAATGATTTACAAAAATTATTAAAGTATCCCCGGTTCCGGATTTTAAATTTACATTAAGTATAAGTCTGGTTTGCCCGCCATCCGGCAGATTAACCGTATCAGCAGATACCGATAAAAGAGAAAATTTAGCTGCATTATAAATTAAACCGTTATCGATTCCTCTGGCATCAGGAGATTCCGCATAAGCAGTTTTGTAATTAAAATCGGGAAGGTAATTTCGAGTCATGCTGTCGAGCAGAGACTGATGCTCGACTTCGCATACTCCGAGAATATCCGGTCCGTTTCCGTTATTCATTGACCTTATTGCCCCGGCAAGCTTAAATAATTTTTTTTCAAGTTTTTCTTCGGTCCACTCCTTATCACCGGCCGGAGTAAATTCCTCATCTTCCTTACCCGGATCATCGATTGTATCAAAAAGATTTTCAAGATTCCAGGAAACAATAAAAATTGTATCGGCAAAAATATTTTGGGCAGGGATTAAGCTGAAATCAATTATGAAAATAAAAAGAAAAAATAGTTTTTTCATTTTAGAATTTGTAAAAAACAAATTAGATTAAGATTACGATTATGATTAAGAGAAAGATAAGAAAAATTTTATAATTCCAGTCTTGTAACAACACCATGTAATTTATTGTAAGGCAGATCATGGAATTTTACAAAATGCGGTGTAATGCGCTTAATTAAGGAAAAGATCTTTAACAGCGGTTTTTTGGTAACTATATCCTCTTCACCGTAAAAAATAGCTTTACCCGATATCCCGCTTTCTTTAAATATTTTTGCAAGATCAAGCATTTCCATGTAACCTGCTTCGACCATGTATCCCCTTAATCCCGCTGCAATTTTATCTATTTTTTTTATGCTGATTCCATATGGAGCATCGGTAGTCTGAATAGAAACAAATATATTATCTTCATAAATAATATTTCCTCTGATCATTGTATGCACTACGTAAGGCGGAACCATCCCCATACTCTTAACAAAGAAAAGTGCAGTACCCTTAATTTTGCTTTCAGAGGAATAGATCTGATTGTAGCCTTCCAAAAATGTGTCAATGGGAAGAGACCGGAAAGACACGGACATTTTCCAATTTCCAAAATACCATAGAAGAGTAACGAATAACGGAAGCGAAGCAATAATTACGGACCAGAATCCGCCGTGAGGGAATTTATCCATTACTGCAATTAAAAATATAAAATCTACTAGAAGAACTACAACAGTTACGGAGAGCTTGAGGAACTTGTGCTGATGTTTAAAAATCCAAATCATAAAAATACTGCTGATGGTCATTGTTGCAGTGACCGCAAGTCCGTAAGCAGCAGCAAGGTTTTCAGATTTTTGAAAGAGCAATACCATAAAAAGCACTGCAATCATCAAGGTCCAGTTAACGAATCCGATATATATCTGTGATTTTAATTGCGAAGATGTATATTTAACTCTCATCAAAGGGAAAATTTTGGTGGTCATTCCCTGGTATACCAAAGACATCATTGCGCTAATCATTGCCTGGGATGCAATTATAGTTGCCATTATAGTAAGCAGCAGAAAAGGAATATAAATCAGCGGAGAAATTTCTTTAACCATGGAAAACAAGATAAATTCCGATTTTTGATGCATGATAACATAAGCTCCCTGTCCGAAGTAATTTACAATCAATGCAAAAAATACAAATATCCAGGCATGACGAATCGGCTCACTGCCCAAATGACCGATGTCTGCATACAATGCCTCTCCTCCGGTTGCACAAAGTATCACTTCGCTTAGGATAAAAAAGCCGGTAAATCCGTTTCCAGCAATAAAATTAATTGCATAATGAGGGCTGGCTGCAGAAAGGATACCGGGTATTTTAATTATAAAAAATAATCCTGACAGAAAAAGAGCTGCAAACCAAAGAAGCATAATCGGACCAAAGGAGAGCGCAACTATACCGGTGCCCTTGAATTGAATGGAAAACAAACCTATTGTAATAATGCAGGTAATTAGAATGATTAAATTTGTGCTGATATGACCGAAGCCGGGGATCAGTTCCAATCCTTCAACCGCTGAAAGAATACTGATTGCAGGAGTGATTACTCCATCTCCCATCAACAAGGAAATTCCGAGATAGCCAAGGAATGAAATAAATACGAATCTTCTTCCTTTCTTCAGTGTCGAAGATAAAATTTCCTTTAATACAATAATTCCGCCTTCACCTTTGATGCTTAGGCTTATTGCCAGCCAGGCATATTCAACTGTAACAAGGATAATTAAAGTCCAAAAAATAAGGGAAAGAATTCCCATCATATTTTCATAGGTGGGCGCAGTTAAAGTAACTATTACGGTAATAGTATAAATCGGACTTGTACCTATATCCCCGAAGACAAGTCCCATAGCTCTCAGAATATCTTTAAAGGAAGAAAATTTTGGCAGTGATTTCACAAATTTATTTGTAATTCAGATTTAAAATAATTATATCCTAAGAAATTTAATACTCACTCTCGATGCGCGCCGTAAGATTTCTGTTTTTCAAATTATATCAATTTTGATTTTTCGCCATTTTTTTCCTGTGCCGGAAATATTCAATTACCCCGGGCAAAATGGAAATTATTATTATAACAATTATTACAAAAGAAAAATTATTTTTTATAATCGGAATATTTCCGAAGAAATATCCTGCGTAAGCAAACAGCGCTACCCAAAGCACGCCGCCGCTTATATTGTACAAGATAAACTTTGAATAAGTCATTGAGCCTACTCCTGCAACAAACGGGGCAAAAGTTCTTATAATCGGAACAAACCTGGCGATGATGATTGTCTTCCCCCCGTATTTTTCATAAAACTGATGTGTCCTTTCGAGATATTCTTTTTTTATATATTTGCTTTCCTTATGAAAGACTTTGGGACCGATATAATGTCCTATCCAGTAATTTACCGTATCACCTAAAATCGCAGCAGCGGTAAGAATAACAAAGAGAAGATTTACCTCAAAAGATCCAATTGCCGCAAAAGTTCCGGCTGCAAAAATAAGCGAGTCTCCCGGAAGAAATGGTGTGACAACTAGTCCGGTTTCCGCAAATATTATTAAGAATAAAATTACATAAGTCAAAGCTCCGTACTGTATTATTACTTCATTAAGATGTTTATCAAAATGCAGAAATAAGTCTATTAGATATTGAATTGTTTCCATGCCTACCCGGATTATTATGAAAAAAACATGCAAAGTTAACTAAAATAGAATAAAATATTCCTATTATATTTTGCATTAAATAAATTTATTTTGAAAGTTCCTGTATCAAAAAAATAAATTAAGCTTTTAATATATGCCAAAAAAATCTCTCCCCCTGCACACAAAAATATTTATCGGACTTTTTGCAGGGTTAACCCTTGGTCTATTTTGCAATATTTTCTTTAAAGAAAATGAGATTATCCAATGGATTGTAAGAAATATTGCATATCCGGCAGGACAAATATTTTTACGCATGATTTTTATGATTGTAATTCCCCTGATTTTTACTGCTATCGTGCTGGGGATTGCGGATTTCCGGGATATCCGGAAGGTAGGCAGAATTGGTATTAAAACACTAGGATTTACCATCTTAATTACTGCAGTTTCAGTGATAATCGGATTAATAGCAGTAAATATTATTCAGCCCGGAACTGGAATTTCTGTTGAAGATCGGAATTCTTTAATAACCAGTTTAACAAATTCGGAACCGGTAACCGGAGTAGTCAAGAATGCCGAAGAATCTAAAAGCATTGTAAATATAATTATTGATCTCATCCCGAGGAATCTTTTTGTAGATATTGTAAATGCATTTGATCCCAATTATAAAGGAGGAGGCCTTCTCGCTTTAATGTTCTTTTCCCTTCTGTTCGGAATTGCGATGGCTGCTGTCAAACAGGAAAAGATTGGCGGATTAACCAACATGCTCCAAGGTCTATATGAAGTTATAATGAAGATTATTGATTTTGCTATGAAGCTTGCTCCATACGGAGTTGCAGGATTGATATTTGCCACCGCATCTCAGCTGGGACTCCAGATAATATCAATTTTGTTTTTATATGTGGCAGTAGTAATCGGCGGACTGCTGTTTCATTTTTTAGTTACATACGGTGTAATAATTAAATATGGTTTGAAAAGAAATCCGGCAGCTTTTTTCAGAGATATAAGTGAAGTGATCATTACGGCATTTTCAACAAGCTCATCAAATGCAACCTTGCCCACGTCGATCCGCACTTCTGTAGAAAAATTAAAATTAGATAAAGACATTTCCAATTTTGTCCTGACGATCGGGTCTACCGCAAACCAGAACGGTACCGCGTTGTATGAAGGAATCACGGTTCTGTTTCTCGCGCAATTCTACGGAATAGATCTCTCCTTTGCACAGCAGCTGCTTGTACTTTTCCTTTCCATACTTGCCGGGATCGGGACTGCAGGCGTGCCGGGCGGCTCTCTTCCGCTGGTGGTTGGAGTTCTTCTGACAGTCGGAATACCCGCAGAAGGAATCGGAATTATTTTAGGAGTTGACAGAGTTCTTGATATGTCGCGGACAGTTGTAAACGTAACCGGCGATATTGTTCTGGCGGGATGGATTGACAGCTCGGAGAAGATTTCTAAAACTTCTTCAACTTAATCTTTTAATTATTCTTATTTATAAGGTTCACAACGACTTTCACAATAATATCCTTTTCTTTCGAATTACTTTCAGCAACCATTAAACAGAGCGCAACCAGAGCATTATCTG
>CAYSGP010000099.1:0-12788 GCA_964430095.1 uncultured Ignavibacteriaceae bacterium | reverse complement strand
ATTTGAAAATGCCCGATGTACAGTAAATAACCTAATCTCAGGATAATCTGCATTCTTGATTTCAGCTGCCGAATTCCGGACAGTATCCCTCGGGGGCCATCCTGCCATAGACATTTCCATATTTGACTGCCCGGAGCAGATCCATACTTCGCCGATTAAGACATTCTTAAATGTAATTATTGAATCTCCGATTTGAATAGAAACTTCATAGGGTCCGCCGGCTTCCGGAGTTTCCAGCTTTGTCTTCCAACGACCCTGAACGTCGGCGGTAGTTTCAGCAGATTTTCCCCAGCTTCCCTTTACATTAATATTTTCACTCTGATTTGCTGTTCCCCAAAAAGGTGCTTCCGCATTCTGCTGAAGAACCATATTATCTGAAAATATTGAAGGAATCTTAATTGTTCCTTTCATTTCAGGATTTATCATTGTTAATGCGGATAATATTAATGAAAAAATAAACATTGTGTATTCTCCCTGTTTAATAATTATTTAAGATATTCTATTTCTATTCTGCCAATTTGGATATTGTCATTAAACATTATTTTTAAAAATTCTGTTTGAACCGGAAATTCTTCAAGCGTAAATAAGATTGGAGTAAAAAAACGGTAGACATTTTTATATGGCGGAAAGGTTTCTATTTTTGCCGTAAGCGGAATAAAATCATCTAACAATGATTTAGAGCTTAAAAATGCTAATCCCCCGAAAAGATTACTGATAGTATCCTTAAAAGCAAAAACTTTTAATGAAGATATATTTCCCGGGATTTTATAAATAACAGATGAACCTGAATCTGCTTTTAACCTACTGTTATCTTCCTTTGCCCTGTAGATATCCTGGAAATTTATAAAACTGAGGTTTCCTTGCCCCGAAAAAATTTTTGAGCTGTCTTTCATTTCATCAATAATCTTTAAAGAAGTCACTTTGACAGGCCCAATTTCATTGGAAGGTTCAGACAGGCCGCTTTCATTTTTTGCCGAAACTCTATAATAATATTCTCCGCCAAAGGCTGCGGTTGTATCCATTAGCAATGGCTTGTAAGCAATTTCCGCATCGGAGATATCTTTCGCAATTACATCCCAGCTGCTACTATTAGATTCCCTTCTTTCTACAATATACGACGATGCGCCCGTCGATCCCTGCCATGAAATATCATAAACATCATTTATTTCCAATAAATGCGGAGCTTGCGGTTTTTCGTAACGAGGGACATTTTTCCCATCAAGTTTATAGGCTTCACCCCTCATAAAATCAATAGTTTCTTTTTCATTATATAAACTTCCGCTTGCAAATCCGGGAAGCTTGTAGGATCCGAATCCCTGGTTTTCTCTGTGCATATAAAAACCGCCGTCCCTGTTATGAAATCTCAGACTCCAGATCATAATACCCGACACATAATTATTAATAGCTGAATCAACAATAATTCTTATATTCTCAGGCGTAGTCAATCCAAATTCACCTACGAAGTAAGGTTTTTTACCTCTTGAAAGTTCTTTATTCTTTAAAATATTTTTTACCGAAATATCAAGGGGTGTGTAATGATGAGTCGATAAGACATCAATGTTCGTATCTTCTAATGCTTCCTGCGTTAAATTCTGCTGATGAGTTCCCTCGATTACCAAATGGTTTTTGTCAAGGCTTTTTATATATTCTGCAATTTCCGCAGTCCATTTAAAAGGGCATACAAGCTCATTACCTGTTTCCCAGCCAAGCAAAGCTTTATCATCCTTATATAATTCCCCGGTATAAATATTTTTCCTGTTTATGACAAATTCAATTGTCTTTTTAAAATCGGAAATTAATTGCTGATCAGTCCAGAATTCATTTTTGCTTTTTCCTCTGAATGCCGCGTATTCAGCAGGACCTCCCCACCACCACCAGTTATCCACCAGCGGAATTATAACTCTGACACCCACTTCATTGGCAACCTGCATTACCTTATCCAGAGCTTTAAAAGCTTCTTCATTAAAAACACCCGGGGCTTCAACATGCCGGATTATATTTTTCGATTCTCCAGGTTTGCGGACAGATAAAACATACATTCTGGCTGCTTTACCGCCCAGCTGTTTTATTGAATTGAGTGCATCTCTTACTTCGTATTCATCCGGCAGACGCCAGGGATTAGGATTTTTAAAATCAAGATAATCTTCGATATAATGAAGGTTTGGTATGTTGAATGAAACAAAACGAAGCTCGGTATCCCCATCCATTAATTTGTCTTTATCAGCCGTGATAAAATTCGTAAATCTGCTTGAAGAACAGCCAATAAATAACAATACAATAATGAAAACTATCGATAGGTATTTACTTTTCATTCTTTATTCCAAATAAAAAAGCGGAATAAGTTTTTTCATTAAAAGAAATCCGGCAGTCTTATAGAAATTCGTTTTAAAATTATTCTAAGAATCAATATAAAACTCTAAAATTATGCCGATTTATGCAACCAGATTCCGGAAAAGGATTATTAATATTTTATGGTGCAATTATTTATTTTATTTAGAAATGAAAAGCTTATTATTAAAAGTTATTTATTAAATTGATAAACAATTATAAAATTGTAAAAGAAAAGCCGCCTTTATTTTATTTTTTAAGTATAAATTTATTGCATAAGAATTGCAGCTAATCTGACGATTCAGCTTTTTTTTATCCTGCAAAAAAAGGAATAAAATGATTATTCAGGAACTATATAATCATCTTGAAAATGAAATATTAGGAAAATGGTATCCCTTGGTAATTGACATGGATTTCGGCGGATATTTTTCAAATCTAAGCTATGATTGGAAAATACTGCATGAACAGGAAAAAATGATCGTTACTCAAGCAAGACATATTTGGACTGCATCAAAGGCTGCCGGATTTTTCGGAAATGATCAATACAAACAAGCTGCATGTCACGGTTTTTATTTTCTTAGGGAAAAAATGTGGGATAAAAAGTTCGGAGGATTTTTTCAGATAAGAAGCCGGGACGGATCCATTTCGGACAATAACGGCTGGTTCGATGAGAAAAGATTATACGGCAACGCTTTTGGAATTTATGGACTCGCCGCACTTTATGAAATTACTCAAGATGAAAAAATTCTTCATCTTGCAAAGGATTGCTTTTATTGGATTGAAGAGCATTCAGCCGACCGGGAATGCAATGGATATTTCCAATTTCTGACAAGAGAAGGAGTTCCTTTTGATAAAAACTCGGATTATAAAACCAAAGCATCCGATGCCCCGGAAGCAGGCTATAAAGATCAAAATTCATCTATCCATCTTCTGGAAGCTTATACGGAATTGTATAATGCCTGGAAATCACCGGAACTCTATGAACGATTAAAAAATATTTTGTTCCTCATAAGAGATACGATTACCAACGAAAAAGGTTATTTAAATCTATTCTTTGAGAGAAACTGGAAACCGGTTTCGTTCAGGAATGCACCTGAAGAAATCAGAAAAAAGAATTACGGATTAGATCATGTTTCTTTCGGGCACGATTATGAAACGGCTTTTTTAATGCTTGAAGCTTCGCACATTCTAGGACTTGAGAATGATGCAGCCACTTTAATAAAAGCAAAAAAGATGATTGATCATGCAATAGAAAACGGCTGGGATAAAAATACCGGAGGGTTTTTTGATGAAGGATACTATTTTGATAAAGAGGGTAAGTGTGAGATTATAAAAGATACAAAAGTCTGGTGGTCTCAGGCGGAAGGATTAAATGCTCTCCTTCTTTTCTCAAAAATTTTCCCTAAAGAAAAAAAATATTATGATCTATTTCTGCAGCAGTGGAAGTATATAAAGAAATATTTAATTGATTATGAATACGGTGACTGGTATTGGGGAAGCCTGGAGAAGGAGCCTTTTTACCGAACGGAACCTAAAGGTACGATCTGGAAGGGCACTTATCATACAGGCAGAGCTTTAATGAACTGCATAAAAATGCTTTCCGATGAAAATTTCCCTTTAATGAAAAGCAGTGAAGGTTTTAAAAAAGAAAAAAATAACTTTGATGAATTTATCGAACATTGGAAAAATTTAGCTGAGAAGCTTTGAGAATTGGATATTTGAATTTATTTGGAATTTGTTTTTTGTTATTTGGAATTTCAGATTTATCAGGGGGAACTCTACTCTGGTTTGCTGTAAACCTGAACAAGCACATCGGCTTCAAATGCCAGCTGGTATTTTCCTTCCGGTTTATCCCAAACCACAAAATTTTTCTGCGGAGTTTTCGGACCTCCCGGAGCACTTACGGTTTGACTGTTTGGTGTTCCCAGAATTTCCATTACCTCGACCATTGTCATACCCGGCTGAATTTTTTTATATTTTCTGACAATCTCCGTTGCAAGCGGGGTAATTTTTTTCAATGCAGTTTCTGCCTCATTTCTTACTGCGGTCACGGGATCTTTCAGCAGCAATGCTAACGGTTCAATTGCAGCCGAATCTCTGAAATTGCCTAATATTTCGGCAGACTTCTTACGTACATTATTATCTTCGTCTTTTAGTGCCTCAATCAGTGCATTAACTGCCCTGGGATCCCCGATATTGCCCAGTGCTGAAACAGCATGCTGCCGCACAAATTTATCATTATCCTGGAGTAAAGCAACCAGCGATTCCACGGAAGAAGAATCCTTAATCTCTCCTAAAGCGTCGGCTGCTACCCAGCGGACAACAAAATCCTCATCTTTCAGGGCATTAATCAGAGACTCAACGGCAGATACATCCTTAATTTTACCTAAAGCTTTGGCAGCATCCGAACGGGTACGGGCATTATTGTTATTCAGTACATTAATGAGAACAGGAAGTGTATGGTTCACAGCTTCGGAGTTTCTCCAATTCGGGTCAATATTCTCTAATGCAATTGCTGCCTGATCGCGAACGCTATCATCGGCGTCTTTAAGTGCCAGCACTAAAGGTTCAACTACACTTTGGCCCCTCAATTCCCCCAAAACTCTTACGGCTGTCCAGCGGATATGAAAATCATTATCGTTTAGGGCAGAAATAAACATCGGCAGCGCAGCATTGCCGGCTTCCGAATTTCTCCAAGCTATCCCCATTCTAACAAGATGCTTATCCGCAGCCTCCCGGACATGAAAATCATTGTCTTTAAGTGCTGCAATAAACATCGGTACGGCGTTTCTTGCTGATTCCGAGTGTATCCAGCTAGGATTAATTTCCTGCAAAGCATCTTCCGCGTAATTTGGACCCGAATAATCAAACAGCAATGCGCTGTAAAGTGGTTCAACAGCAGGCTCCCCAATCATAATCATAACCTTTTTCACATTGGTGGAAATTTCATAGCTTTTGTCCTTAAGCAGCGGGAGTAATTTCAATACGGCTGATTTTACTGCTTCCGATTTTTTCCAAACGGGATCAATTTTTACTAATGCATCATGTGTAATGCGAATGTTGTCTTTACGGTATTGTTTTTTAAGTGCAATGATAAGCGGTTCAATAGCACGGGGATCCCCGGTTTTTCCAAGCGCTTCTATTGCTTTTCCTTGAGCCCAGTCGTACCCTTTCTCAAGAGCATCAATTAAAACAGGAACCGCAGAACCTGCACTTTTAGGATCAATTTTTACAATAGAAGCTGCAGCTTGAAAACGTACAAATTTATCACCGTCCCTCAATGCTGCAATTAATGTTTCAGTCGATTGTGTATCTCTTAGCTCCCCTAATGCCTCAGCTGCTTTGAAGCGTAAATCATTATCTTTCTCACTGGTCAGAACTTTTATCAGACCTTTCAGATCCCCCTTTGATTTCAATTTTTCAATATTCGGCGGTCCAAAAAGAGGCATTTGAATTACCTAAAATTTCTTAATCTTTAATATAAATGTTATAATCTATTTTGCAAAACAAGATCATGACTATTCACGAAATTTGCTGTCGAAGGTAATATTTAAACATAAAAAATGCCATGCAGGTTCAGCCTGCATGGCGGAAATATTTTAATAAAAGATAAAATTTATTTCAAATAAACCATCTTAATAGTTTGGCTGTAATTATCTGCTTCCATTACAAGAAAATAGATCCCGCTGCTTAATCCGGAAGCGGAATAATTTAGAGAATGTTGTCCTGGTTTCTGAAAACTGTGCACCAATGTTTCAACTTCTCTGCCTAGAATATCAAAAATTTTTAGAGTTACAAAAGATTCATTTGAAATTTGATATTCAATCCTTGTTTGAGAATTAAAAGGATTAGGATAATTCTGAGATAAATTAAATGAATTACTTTGGAGTTTTTGATCTTTTACATCTAATAGAATTCCGAACTCTGCCCCATTAATCCTGGCATATTGAAGAAAATTAAATACTGGATAGTATCGCGGATATATCGGATCCTCAACGGTGTATCTATAATAAACCAGTCCAAAACCTTTAGCAAATCCAAATGTCGGCCAATCCGGAATAACCGGTTCTGATAAATATCTAATATAGGTTGGAACAGATAATACAGTATCATATAAAAGACTATCATAGAAGGCTTTAGGTATATATTCGCTATTTATGAAAATTGGTTGCCAAATTGTATCACCTACAGAAGCTTTAAGGCTGTCTATTATTATTTCAAAAGTGTAATATGGATTAGACCGGTAGATATTAAAAGTAAGAGAATCAACACGTTGATAATGAGTTTCGGAGTAGTGATAAGGTCCTGTTGAATCGATAATAACAGAATATTTTTTCCCATTAAATATAGTGTCCCCGATAATGTCTCTTGTCCATGTATAGCCTTCAGAGGATTTAAATTGCCATTTATTACCCACCTGAAGCGGGTAATATAAAAAAAGAGAATCATCCTGCGGATAAAACTCGCAGGATGATAAGATTACGATAGAGAATATATAGCTTAAAAGATTTTTACGACTCATCTTTTAATAATTTATTTTAAATAAACCATCTTAATTGTCTGGCTGTAATTATTTGCTTCCATTAAGAGGAAATAAACGCCGCTGGATAATTTTTCCGCTCTATATTTAACTTCATAAGTTCCGGCAGATCTGTATTCATTATCAGAAATAATATCAACAAGCTTTCCGGCAACATCATAAACAGAAAGTTTTACTATGCTGCTTTCCTTTAACTGAAATTTAATAGTAGTAGAGGGATTAAAAGGATTCGGATAGTTATTATATAAAACAAATTTATCATGAATATTTTGAGCTATATTCTTTACCGAAACAAGAGAAGGTTCAACTAATTCAATTCCTTCCCCTGTTCCCAGGTTCCGGGAATATTTCTTGTCAATAGCATTATTCCAATGTTCATGCGTTCCAAGGCTGGCTAAAAGAGTTCCGTCCCCTTCAGGATCATATCCGGTAAAAGGATATTTGATCCCATCAGCGTCTAAAATGCTGTCCGGCCAATTGGAAGGATCCGAGGCTTGATGGAGATAATCTTCAACACCGTTCATTTGAATGTATTGTCCGGCGCCGTCGCTGTTGTTACGTTCATCAGTAAATTCATTCTGCAGGAAATCGTAGCCCACAGATTCAATCGCAACCGGATCTAATGATAAGAAAATTGAAGACATCCAATCATTATTAAATGGAGCAGTCTGGAATTTTTTTGGCGAACCAAGCTCATGATCGGCAGCCCACAATGCATCCATTAGGTAGAGTAGATTTTTTCCGCCGAGTATTTCATCCCCCATCAGATCAACCTGGATACGGTATAAACCGTAACCTTCTCGTGCCGGTCTTCCAGCGCCCATTTCCTCAGGCCAAACCAGACCATTGTGCAAATGCGAAGCATCGCCGCGGGTATGTGAGCCGAAGTGATTTTTTGCAAATGCAGTCATGCCTGCCCGCCTGTGTCCTTTAAGCATCGGAATATTGATCATATAATCGGCTTCTTCAAAAATTTTATAAATACGATCATCGTACGCAGGATCTTCGCCCGGTCTTCCGGGATCCCATACATAGGTTCTTAAAATCTTACCGCTGTCTGAATAGAATATCACTTCACTGTCGCCGAACAATGCCTGTTCCCTCCCCAAGGCTGAATAACTTGCATCATGATCAAGGTAATGCACATCAGGGTATTCAGTATTCCACATATCGTAGGAGTGTTTATAACTATGTTTCATCGGGTCGCCGATATAAATCATATTTTGGGGAACTCCCAATGTATCTATCAACTGCCGTAAAACTGCCAATACAATCTGCGGAGATGTTTCTGAAATATTGAAATATGAATTTTCTCTTTTTGAAAGATTATTGGTATTGAAGTTGCCTCCCCAGGAGCTAGTAGCGTTAGTCTTTATAAATATTTTTTCAGAGGATTGATATCCGACTTCACCTTTACCCCTACCATTATTATAGTATTTGAATATGCCGTTCCAGGCTGCAGTATCGCTTATTTGACCTGTCAAAGCTTTTAATCCTTTTGACAGCATTACATCTATCACTGCTTGATTGTTATTCTTCTTTAAAAACCAACTGTCATCACTTTCATTTGTGATACCGTCAGAATTATGGGAAAGAGTACAATTTTCATTAGTCGCTTCGGGATCGTGAATCCATACAACCCTTCCCGGATAAATTCCTTTTGCAACACCAAAAGGTAAGTGTGAGGGAGGTGTGAATGTTTTTATTGAAGCTTCTGTTGTATGATCAAGTCCCTGGAATATTACCGTTACTCCAAGCCCTAAAACAAATAATAATGATGCGATCCAGTAATTAGCAGTCTGTAATAATTTTTTTGCTTTGAGAAAAATTAATGCAGTTAAAAATAATCCGGCAATATAGGCAATAAATCCGGATGCGAACGGCATTGCTGCCCTAACACAAGGGTAATTTATCCTGCTTGGCTTTGATATTACACGAAACAATACCCAGAGCAAAGCAAGAAATCCGGCTAGTGGTAAAAATAAACGAGCAAATCCCTTAACCGGTTTTAAGCCTTTAAAAGCGCCTGTCTTGGGACAAATTTTTATAAATTGTTGTATCGGATTCGTCATGGGAGGACCCCTTTCTGGATAAATTATATTTCATTTATCAAACATAAAAAACAATCCAAATTGTCATTAAACGCAAATGAAATGCCATATTCTTATCCAGTAGGTAATGCTGAAAATGCATCATACTGCATAATAACTTATTTCAGCAGAAGTAATTTCTTAATACTGATAAATTTACCTGTATGTAATTGACAAAAATAAACTCCGCTTGAGAATCGCTCGGCATTCCATTGACGTGAATGGACACCTTCAGATAATTCTTCATAAATAATTGTCTTTACTTCTTTCCCGTTTAGATCATAAATTTTTAATGAAACAAATAAACGTGACGGAAGATAAAAAGAGATTTTTGTAGATGGGTTAAACGGATTTGGATAATTCTGTAATAAAATAAATTTATTTGGATTCAGATGTTCATCTACCGATGTAAAAGTATTTTGCAGACAAACAAGATCAATTCCTTCATACCTTTTTTCAACAGCATTATTCCAGTGCTCATGTACGCCAAGACTCTGTAAACGTGTGCCGTCATTTTCAGGATCGTAATAAGTCCCGGAGGGAGGATTGTCTGCCATTGCAGCTTCATGCAGATAATTATCAACCGCACCGTAAACAGTAGTGTCATTTGGATTCACTGCAGCTTCAGTACGGAAGAAGTCCAGCCCAACAGACTCAATTGCAACATTATCTTGCGATATAAATAAACTTGATGTCCAATCATTATTAAATGGTTCGGAAAGCCATTTACTTTCCGGAGATACTGCATCCTGTTCACTCTGTACTGAGTAAAGTGCATCGATCATGAAAAGCAATGTTTTTTGGCCGATATCCTTATGCCCCATTAAATCAACAAGCGTGTTATAAGAACCCATGGGCCTGCCGTAAAATGTCCACTCTTCACTGCCTGGAATTATGATGTTGTGTACAGCAGTATAATAATGCAGACCAGCAGCATGGGGGGCGTATGGATAAGGAGTTCCATTTTTATCATCACAGCTGATTGTGCCGAAATGATTTTTCGAACAGAACGTTACCCCCATGTAACGGTGTCCTTTAGAATTTCCAAGGTTGATTAGGTAATCAGCTTGAGTAACTGCGGCAGGAAGATAAGCAGGATTGCCGCCATTAATTTCCATTGTTAAATCTTCAGACCAATGAACAACGGCTGTATCCCTGATATATTTCTCTCTTCCGGCTACCTGCTGCCATCCCATAAAATGGACACCGGGGAATTCATTTTTAACTTTATTATAGACGACATCCGGAACCAAACGGTTTGAATCATAAATTGTAATATCATCATCCGTTACACCCGCATTTATTACAAGCTGCCTGATAACTGCAAGCACAGCTTGCGGGGAAGGAAAGGATGCATTACCGGGATTAGAATAATTCCGAGAGCTTATTTGATTCAGATTTATCTTTATTGCAATTTTTTCTCCCGGCTGATAACCTATATTTCGTTTATAATGTTTTTCATTGAAGTACTTGAAAATTGCATCCCAAGCTTCTATATCAGAGCCTGCAGCGCTTAAAGAGCGCAAGGATTTAGATAACATCGAATCAACTTTTTTCTGATTTGTATTTTGGTCATTCCACCAGTTGCCGCTTTCACCATCCCAGCTGGTAGCTGAAGAATCCCACATCCATACTACTCGTCCCGGAAAGATCCCCTGGCCGGTTCCCATTGGTGTGTTTGGGGGTTCAACCGGTACAAAAAGCGAATCTGTATATTTTATTGAAGCATAGGATTCATTATCGGTTTTAAGAACAGTGAACAGCCCTGCAGCAGCGCTCAAAAAAAGAAGTATTGAGGCCAATAAATATTTTGACTTACGAAAGTAGTATTTGCCTGTTTTATAAAAAAATACTGCTGCAGCCGATCCGATAATGTAGGTTACAAAACCGGCAGCAACCGGTGCTGCTGCTTTAATACACGGATATTGCACACGGCTTGGTTTAGGAATTACACGGATTATAATCCATATTAATGCGGATAACCCTATTAAAGGGAATAGAAGTCCCGACAAACCTCTTAAAGATTTAAAACCTAAGAATCTGCCGGTTTTTGGACAAATTTTAATAAATCTATTTAGCAGGTTCCCCATAGGATTTCCCCTTTCACTTGTTTTATATTAAATTCTTAAACAAGCTACAAAAAAATAAGTGCTATTCAAAACAATTTCTGTATGGCATAAAGAGAGCAGTATGAGAAATCATTTTAATTATGCTTGTAATCGGAGAAATTTTTTGAAATCTTTAAATTCTTTGCAATTAATTTAATTCTTTGTTGTACACAAGCAGCGCTTGTTAATGGGTCCGGCGGTGTATTGATTACATAATCTAATAATTTATCAATACTGGAAACCGCCACATGAACCCTGGTGTCCGATGAAGCATAATAAATGAACACCTCGCCATTTCTTTTTTCTACCCACCCATTGCAGAAAACCACATTAGAAACATCACCTATTCTTTCATCTCCTTCAGGAGCTAGGAAATATCCGCCCGGTGCTGCTATTATTTTACCGGGTTCTTTTAAATCCGTAAGGAATAGATAAAGTACATATCTTAAACCGGCAGCCGTGTTTCTGACTCCATGCGCCAGCTGCAGCCAGCCTTTGTCCGTTTTCAAGGGAGCCGGCCCCAATCCGTTTTTAACTTCCTTGACAGTATGATAAGCCCTGTCATCAACAATAGATTCACTATTTAAAACAGCATTTTTGATATCATCGCATAATCCCCAGCCTATTCCGCCTCCCGTACCTGTTGCTATAAAACCATCTTGAGGACGCGTATAAAAAGCATACTTTCCGTTTACAAATTCGGGATGAAGAACAACATTCCTCTGCTGCGGGGATCTTGTTTTCAAGTCGGGAAGCCGTTCCCACTTTTTAAGATTTTTTGTCCGCACAATACCGCATTGAGCAATTGCAGCGGAAGTATCACCTGCAGGAGCGTTCGGATCCTTTCTTTCCGTACAGAATAAACCGTAGATCCATCCATCTTCATGTTTAACAAATCTTATATCGTAAACGTTTACATCCGGGATTTCGGTTTCAGGCATGATAATGGGATAATCCCAAAATTTAAAATTATCCACACCATTAGAAGACTCCGCAATCGCAAAAAAAGATTTCCGGTCATTCCCCTCAATTCTTACCCCCAGCAAGGTTCTGCCATTAAGCTCAATTGCTCCCGGATTAAATGCTGCATTAATTCCGATTCTCTCCAATAAATCAGGGTTGGAATTAAAATCCAAATCGTATCTCCAAAAAACGGGCGTATGTTCAGCAGTAATTACAGGGTATCTATATCTTCTGAAAACACCATTGTTCTTATCCGATTTTTTATTTTTTTTCCGGATTAATTGTTTATGCTTTTCAAAAAGCTCTTTTACTTTTTTATTGAATCTGTTTTTAGTCATTAACTTCCTTTGTTAATTCTTTTCTTCTAAAATTGAATTTATTTCGTTCGCTAAATTAATGTTTTTAGAATTTTCACCATAGCATTCTTCAATTTATTTCACCATAATGGAAAATAAACCAGTAATTATTTTGAACTGGAAAATGTACCTTCGCAAAGAAGATTCATCAGACGTGAATACTTTTTCAGAACTGCTAAAGTTGAAGAATCTGCATCGAATACTGAATTCAACCCTTGTGCTTCCTGCGGTGGATCACCCAAGAAAGGATCTCCATTACGCCATTTAAAGTCATTATGCTTTGCTCTTCCAAATCCGCCCCATGTCCAAAAATTCGTTCCTGAAATAGGAGAACCGGCGGAAGCGCTGTCATAAACCAATTGGAATATGGTTTGAAAATAACGGTCGCGGGCGGCTGATGGAT
>CAYSGP010000098.1:0-3183 GCA_964430095.1 uncultured Ignavibacteriaceae bacterium | reverse complement strand
GAAAATGATATTCTCCGGCAGGAAGTTCCTTATTAATAAGAACCGCTACTTCATTTCCTAAAATATCATAAATCTTAAGTGTTACTAATCCGAAATCCGGCCTGCCTGCCGGCGAGGCAGGAATCCGAAATCCGAAATTTGTTTGCGGATTAAACGGATTGGGATAATTATCATATAATTCAAAAGATAAATTTTTTTCAACTCCTTCCTCCTTAATACTCACTGCCGTCGAATCATAAACAAACCCGATCGCATCAAGCATCGGCTGAATTTCCGGATTAGCCATGAAGTTATTCCATAACAGCTGCGACCTATAATTCTCGATCATAATAATAATCGGTCCCTGATCAATTGCAAGATAGCTGTCGGCAAACCAGTTTTCTTTTAGATTAAATGCATCTTTAAAACCGTAAATACCCCAAAGATTTGAGCCGTATTCATAGTAAAAACTTTTTAAGGCATCCATAGATTCTTTAGGAGTATAGGGAAAAGAGGATAAAGCGGCAGTTGGTGAAATTGTTCCATTATCATTATTGGGTTCATGAGCTTGATAATAAAACGGAGGGGGGCTGTCGCTTGCGGTTAAACCCCATGTATCGGCATCGTAACCGGGGAAATTTTTAGGATTATCTGCACAGTATGCCTGATGAATAAGCGAATGATTTCTGTTATTTTTAAAATAATTTGTATATGCATCTTTTTTGTTTCGAGGATCAAAACCGAGGAATGAATAATGAGCAAAGAATAGGGGCCCGCCGTAATCCCAGCCGACCTCCAATGGAATTCCATAAAATGATTTTCCATTTAGATAATTAGGACTGCCTGCCCAGCCTGAATGAAACAATGAAGCAGGAACAGGATGAGTGGGTGAAGCGATTGCAAGCAGATAAGTTATCATTGTTTCATTTGGTCCCCGCAATGGAAAATTCATTTCCCAGTTATAATTAGGCGACCAGTGCCAGTATAAAAAGTTCCCGTTGTCTTTCCTGTACCAGTCCCACTCAACCGATTCCCATATGGCAGTTATTAGATTTCTTATCTGTTCCTCTTCAGGATTCTGCAGATTAAAATAGTGCCTGGCAGCAAGCAATCCCTGAATCATATATGCTGTTTCCACAAGATCACCGCCGTCATCTTTTTCACTGAACGGGATAACTTTTCCTGTTGTACCGTTGAGCCAGTGAGAAAATGCTCCATGAAATCTGTCGGCCTTGGTATATAAAAAATTTAATATCTTCAGCATTCGGGAGGCTGCTGTATCCCTGGAGATATATCCTCTTTCAATCCCGACAAGCAGTGCCATTACTCCGAATCCTGAACCCCCTATAGTTACAATTTCTTCTGAACCCAAACGTTCTCTTGCTAATCCGGAAACCGGATGTGCATAGTCCCAGAAATATTTAAATGCTGCATGCTGAACTGTATCAAGCAGAACAGTGTCGGGGGCGGAAACAGTTGTTGCGCTTGCTTCGCTGCTTAAAGCCGATTCATTTCCTTTTAAATCATATGAAGAAATTTTATAACTGTAAGTTTTAGGAGGTGCACCGATATAATCATTGTAATAAGTAGCATTTTCCGGAGCAGTGCCGATCACTTTGTATTCAGTTCCATCAGAGCGGTAAATTCTATATCCGGCTAAATCGGAATCGGTGTTTGCCGACCATTCCAGAAAAACGTGAATTGTATAACCGGCCGCACTAAAGTTTTCAGGCACCGCTGGAGGAGTAGTATCCGTATCTCCGGCAGAAACCATCCGGATCTCATCAAGATAAATTGTATGCAGGCTGTTATCGGCGCTTGCCTGACCAAAATAAATTGTTTTTATTTTTGTAAGATCAGCACTCCCCGGAGAATTTACAAATGGGAGAAGCGGGACTGATACTTTTACCCAGTTATCTTCGGAAATGCCGCTTATAAAAGTGCTTAATCTCTGTTTAGGTGTTTTATTATTCTGAATGTCTTCAATATAAATTGAAGGAAGCTCCGCTGAATCAAGAATAGATGTTGAAAAGGCATAGAATGTAATTGAATCTTTGAGAGTAACATCGTGAGCAATCCAGCCGGCTTCGGCAAGTGCCATTCCCCAATCCCCTCCCGCAATTGATCTCCATCTTAATCTCAAAGAATTAGCCCCTGAATATTTAATCCCTGTTTCTACAGGAAATTTTGTTTCATTTGCAAGGACAAGAATGCTCGGGGAAGTATAAAAGCCAAAACTGGGATCATAGTAAGTGCTGCTGGGACTATCTGTGAAGAAAATATAATCCTGTGAGAAGACAGTTATAGTGAAGAAGATGCAAATAAAGATTAATTTCATAAAAGGAATATCTCATTATTCAACTTTGATCATACATCCATATAACCATACATCCATTCATTCTTAGCGCGGCAAAGCCGGCAACCAAGTTAAACGTTAATGGTTAATAGTTAATCGGCGAGCGTTGCGACAATTAACGATTAGGCCCAAATTTGGCAAAATATTTAGGATCATTCATGCATCCATGCAATCATGCCCCCTTTAGGGCATCAGCTTGTTCTGTTTCCATATTTCATACCATCCCGGATATTGTTCGGTATTCGGTACTGCATAAATTTCACCGCCGAAGCCCATGTATCTGACCACCACTAAATTAATATAAGTGTTGTCAATATTTTTTAATACATCTTCATAAATTTTTACTCCGTATTTTTGAGCCAGACCGGCATTATATTCATTCACATATTTTTCAAATTTCTCCATGGTCAGCATCAGAATTATTTGATCCTTAACATCTGTATAATCCATTCTGTAACCAGAAGTATCTTCCTTTTTATCGAGAAGCTGAAACACGGAATAACCTTCGTCCAGCTTAACCGGTCCGTATACCTCTCCTATTGACATTTGAGAAGCAATTTTTCCTAATTCACCATATTTCGTTATAGGGAAAAAACCGAATTCGCCTCCCTTTTCTTTTAAACTATCCCGTTTTGTATACTTCTTTGCCAGCTCCTTAATATTTTTTCCGGCTGCCAGTTTATTCATTACAGTTTCAACAACATCGAGGCTGTCCGTTAGAACCTCCGCAATATTTACATTTACCAGGGGCAATTGAATATTCATCTCTTTATTCTGCTTATAAAGAGAATAAGCTTCCTCTTCACCTACTTTTATAGAATCAAACATATTCATCATCAGCATTTTGG
>CAYSGP010000097.1:0-3510 GCA_964430095.1 uncultured Ignavibacteriaceae bacterium | reverse complement strand
TCGAGAAGCACTTCTTTAAGTGTGATGCGGTCTTCCATTTTTCCCTCCAAAACTTTATATAAGGAAGATGAATTTATGTATAGAATTTAAATAATGATGATTAAAGGTAAGCATTCCTCTTTAAATTTATTCACAACTCTTTTGAAATAGTTTTGAATCTGGCCGGTAATCATCACAGCGCTTCGAGAAGCTGAATACGGTTAGAAGAAAATCCGTTAAGCTCTTCCGTTAAGCTCTTTATGCTGAGCATTTAAAACTCCGATAAGTTCTCCGCGTGATTTAAGAGGAATGTCCACTTCAGAACGGGTTTGACTATCACTAACTTTGTAATAAGGATCTATGCTTACATCCGGTGCATAATATGTTTCACCTGTCGCTCCTACGTGACCTACCATCCCGTACTCACCTATTTTAAAACGCTCTCCTTTAATATAAAGATTCGCATCACCGCCGCAGTCTGCACCAATAATAAGTTCGTTTGTCTCCTAATCCTTTAGTAAAACTGCAAGACGGGAGCATCCAAAGGTTTGAGATACATCGTTGACAATTTCTTCGAGAAGAGGATCAAGGTTTAGATTAGAGTTGAGTCTTTGTCCCACACGCTGAAGCAAAAAGAGATCTTGTATCAGCTGGGATCATCATTCGGCATTGAAGTATTTATAGCATATTCCCGAATTACAGTAATCAAGTTTAGAAAATAAAAAACAGAATCTCAATTTTTATATATATTTAATAATTAAGCTGAAGGAATGTATTGTCAATCTCAATTAAACCTTTATCGTTATTAATAAATTTTTAAATCTCGCCGCTGAATCTGTCATTCATGTAATTTAATTTTGCTTTTTCATTCCTTTCAGATTGAATGAAACGCAGCCATGCATTCCGCTCATGCCATACAATCCCAAGTTCCCATACACAAAAAGTACCTTTGTGTCCTTCATTAAATTTCATTTCCTTAAAAGTTTCTTCTGTTTCCGCTCTTTTAAAATAGATAGATTCCCACATTTCGTTAACATTCCTCCAAGTGGTAAGCAGAAGAAGCAAATAATCCCCCGCTCTGTGCAGTATTGCAAAACCAAGCTCATTCTTAAAATTAAGCCTGCCGGATTCCGCTTCGGAATTTAAAAACCGCCGGGTCTCAGAAACCTTTTCTTCATTAATTTTTAATCCGGGTGGATAAAGATCGTACCATTTTAAGCAAGCTCCTTTCAGTAGCAGGTTCTTACCAGGAGTAACAATTTTTTTATGATAATCATATTTTTCAGGAATAATATTTCCGAATTCGGCAAGAGAAGGAATTTTTTCTACTATATAAATATCAGACATTCTCTATCTCCTTTTTCTTCATACTTTCGAACGGCTTTTTTCATTTCGAAAAATACTTTTCGGCAAATTTTATAAAGTAAGGCCAGTTGGGAACAACCGTATGCCCGCCGGAATGCTGGCGGAATGCAATATCGCCCTCCATTAAAGAAGTTTCCTGGGGCGGAAAATCCGATGTACCTAATCCTTTTTTGCCAAGCAGCTCGTAAACCGGATCCGCAAGCGCTCCGCTTAAGTACATTCCTTTTGCATCAACCCATCCTCCTTCCACTGCTAAAGATCCGGCACTTATAAATACAGGTCTGGGGGCACATAAAGCTATTAATTCATGTGCATCAACCGGAAGATCGTTTTGCGTTAGCGGTCCTGCATATTTTATAAAATTTGGAGCAAACCAATGGTATTCATAAGATGAGGCCAAATTCTCTACCTGTTCACCGAAAATTCGTCTGAATATTTTAGTCCCGTCTGCTCCGGATGAACCGATAAATCCGATTGCAAGCCTGGATTCATATGCCATTGCAACCACTGCTGCTTTACCATAACGGGATAATCCTTCAGCTCCTACCCGTTTTGGATCAACATCTCTATCAGTTTCGAAATAATCCAAAGCCCGGCTTACACCCCAGGCCCATGCACGCAATGTTCCCCAATCATCAGGCCTTCTGGATTGCCCATTGTTCATCAAGCCAATTATTCCTTGTTTCAATCCAGCTCCGTTATCTGCTTGAAAACTAGTTGGAATTAGCAGCGCATATCCCCATCCTTTATCAAGCAGCTGCTGCTGCCATGTCGGACCTTCCGGCTGAGGAATCTTCCAGTTTGCAGGCGGTATCCAGCTTAATTCAATAATTACAGGTACCGGAGCGGAAATATTCAATGGAGTAGCAAGAGTCATTTCTATATTCACATTCAACGCCGGGTAGCCGGAATTGTCAACATGTCCAACAAGATTTTTTATACGGACCGGATAAGTGCCGTTAATAGTATCTTTCTGACTCACAATTTCCCAGTCGACAGCCGGAGTATTAGCGGGTACTCTTCCATAGATTTCTCTGTCGAAATCCTCCAAAATTTCCTTCCTGCGTTTTTCCCATTTTTCAGGAGAATCAACTTTGGAACCGTCATTAAAAACCAGAGTATCCGGCAATTCAGGATATGGAGGTACTTTCGATTCGTCGGTATTAGCTGCATCCGGAGCTTTAGGATCTCCCGAAGGTCCTGGCCGAAGCTCCTTAATTCCCAGCTCCTTCATCATCATCTGATGATCTAAATTGCTTTCCCGGTTTATGCTGTCTCTTGCTTCTTGTGAAAACTGGGCAAATACCCCGCCAGCAGTCAATATATTAATACTTAAAAAGAAAACTAATTTTTTCATTTTATTCCTCTTTTAAAGATGATGAAGGAGAATCAAGAATCTTTGTTGATGCTTAAAGACTTTTAATCAGTATTTAAAATATTTTTTTTATTTTCAAAATCTTGTGAGGATAGATATCAGGATTCTTTAAAGAAATTTATATAAGGAAATATAATATAACTTATATTTGAGAATATAATTTCTGCAACTTTGCTTCAAATTGATAACAAAATGGAATAGCCTTTGGAATGGGTAAAAGATGAATATTTGATCAGTGATAACAAAGAGCTGTTAAATATAGATGTTATCCATGAACTTCTTTCAAAAACTTATTGGGCTAATGACAGATCAAAGGAAAAGACTAAAAAATCTTTAAAGAGATCGATATGTTTTGGTGTGTACTGCAGAGGAAATCAAATTGGGTTTGCGAGAGCAGTTACCGACGGAGTTATATTTTCCTGGATCTGTGATGTTATCATCCGGGAAGAATTCAGAGGAAGAGGATTAGGCAAGTGGCTGATGGAGTACATTACCGATCATCCTGAAATTAAAAATACAAGACAGCTGCTCGCAACAAAAGATGCACATGATCTTTATAAAAAATACGGCTTCAAGATTATGGAAGTGATGAGTAAAAAACCATAAAACTCTTCTAAAATATTATGAATAGCAGTTCATCAGATCGTTATCAGCTTAGAATATCCGTAAAGGAATCGGATATTGATCCGCTTGGTCATGTTAATAATATTGTCTACCTTCGCTGGGTTCAGGATGCTGCAGTTGCACATTGGAGATCGGCCGCGACTGAGGCTCAAAAGGAAAATATTTTA
>CAYSGP010000096.1:0-3585 GCA_964430095.1 uncultured Ignavibacteriaceae bacterium | reverse complement strand
CCATTTTAATTTTATCGTTGCCGGTTACAATTCCGCTTGGTTCAAATCTAGTGAATACGAAGGCATCCACAAATTCTTCCAGCGGAACGCCGTGCTGCAGCCCTAATGAAATTGCAATTGCAAAGCAGTTAAGCAGGCTTCTGAATGCGGCACCTTCCCGGTGCATATCTATAAATATTTCACCAAGCTGTCCGTTATCATACTCGCCTGTCCTGATATAAACAGATTGACCGTTGATCTTTGCCTTCTGCGTATACCCTGTTCTTCTGTCCGGAAGCCTTCTTCTTTTTGCAATGTATCTATGAATAATCCTTTCGGCAACTTTGACTATATCGTTATGCTCTTTATCTTCAATTAATGTTTCAAGTTCTTCTTCACTAATGGAATTCAACGGCTGTGATAATTTCGAACCGTCCCGGTATAATGCGTTTGCCTTAATCCCGAGCTTCCAGGACTGCATGTAAGCATCCTTGATATCTTCTACTGATGCATGGTTCGGCAGATTAATTGTTTTGGAAATTGCACCGGAGATAAAGGGTTGTGCCGCACCCATCATTTTAATGTGAGCCAGAGGGCGGATAAAACGAGTACCTTTTTTGCCGCATTTATTTGCACAATCAAAAACCGGATAATGCTCATGCTTTAAGAAAGGAGCTCCTTCAACTGTCATAGTTCCGCAGACATAATCGTTGGCAACGGCTACTTCACTTTTGGAAAATCCCAAAGCAGCTAATAAATTAAAATTAAATGAATTTATCTGTTCCTCGGTTAATCCCAAAGTATTCAAAAGGAATTCAGCTCCCAAAGTGTATTTGTTGAATGCAAACGAAAGATCAAAAACCGAAGGAATAACTTTCTCTATTTTTGCAACTAATTCGTCAGTAAATCCCTTTGACTTCAATGATTCCGAATTAATATAAGGACATCCGACAAGGGTTCCGGCCCCTTTTGCATATTTAACTATTTCAGCAATTTGATCTTTATTATAGCCTAATCTTTCCAGTGCAGGAGGAATTGACTGATTAATTATTTTAAAGTATCCGCCGCCAGCAAGTTTTTTAAACTTTACTAATGCAAAATCGGGCTCTACACCGGTTGTATCGCAGTCCATTACAAGCCCTATTGTGCCGGTCGGTGCAATTACCGTTACCTGAGCGTTTCTGAATCCATGCTGGTTCCCAAGCTCAAGTGCATGATCTGCATCTTCCCGGGCAGCTTGTAATAAATCCGACGGACAGTATTTAGGATCAATTCCCATAGGGAAAATTGAGAGTCCTTCGTATTCTTCATTGGGCACATTGTAAGCGGCTCTTCTATGATTTCTAATTACCCGCAGCATATGTTTTTTATTGGCTTCATATTTTGAGAATGCTCCCAGCTGTTCAGCCATTTCAGCAGATGCTGCATATGCCCTCATATGCATTATTGCAGTTACCGCACCGCAGATTGCAAATGCTTCATTGCTGTCATATGGAATTCCCTGCTGCATTAGAAGCGATCCTAAATTAGCGTATCCTAATCCCAAAGTTCTATAATCATAGCTGAGCTGTGCGATGGCTTTGCTTGGGAATTGAGCCATTAAAACGCTCGTTTCCAGAACGATCGTCCATATCCTGGTGGCATGCCTGAATGCATCTATATTAAATTTTTTTTCCTTCGAATCATAAAAGGTTATAAGATTTAATGAAGCAAGGTTGCAAGCAGTATCGTCTAGGAACATATATTCGCTGCATGGATTTGATGCTCTAATCTCGCCGTCTTCCCTGCAGGTATGCCATTCATTTATTGTAGTATGGTATTGAATTCCGGGATCGGCACATGCCCACGCGGAATATGCAATTTCATCCCAAAGTTCCCGGCTCTTTAAAGTTTTGCACGGTTTTGGTTCTCTTTTTTCGGCTGCAGCTTTTTTCTTTTCGGTTCTCCAGTACAGATTCCAGTCGCTTCCATTTAAAACAGCATTCATATAATCATTAGTAACACGTATGGAGTTATTGGAATTTTGACCGGAAACTGTAATATAAGCCTCTGAATTCCAGTCGGTGTTATACACAGGAAATTCAATCGATTTGAATCCAAGCTTTGCAAGCTGAATTACTCTTTCAATATAATTATTTGGAATATTCTCTTTTCTGGCTTCAAAAACCGCCTGTTTTAATTTTTTATTCTCATTTTTATTGAAGCGATCGTTTTCAGGGTGTTCATCAAAACAGGCTTTCATTATTGCATTAAGATGATAATTACACAGCTTCGATCCTGCTACAAGAGCAGCTACCTTCTGTTCTTCAGTTACTTTCCAGTTTATATATTCTTCTATATCGGGATGATCAAGATCAAGAGTAACCATCTTCGCGGCACGTCTTGTAGTTCCTCCTGATTTAATTGCACCTGCAGAGCGGTCGCCGATTTTTAGAAACGACATTAATCCCGAAGACTTCCCGCCTCCGCTAAGAGGCTCATTTACTCCTCTCAATTCTGAAAAATTTGAACCTGTTCCCGAGCCGTATTTAAATAGTCTTGCTTCGCGGACCCACAGGTCCATTATGCCGCCTTCATTCACTAGATCGTCTTTAATTGATTGAATAAAGCATGCGTGAGGCTGCGGATGAGTATAAGCATCACTGGAAGCCGTCAATTCTCCGGTTTTATGATCGACATAGAAATGGCCTTGAGACGGACCGGAAATACCATATGCCCAATTCAGTCCTGTATTAAACCATTGGGGACTGTTAGGCGCAGCCATTTGATTGGCAAGCATATAAACCAGTTCATCATAGAAAGCTTTTGCATCTTCTTCGGTGTCAAAATAATTTCCCTGCCATCCCCAGTAAGTCCAGCACCCCGCAAGCCGGTGAAATACCTGTCTTGCATCGGTTTCCGATGTGTATCTGTCTTTTTGGGGGAGCAGCTCAAGCTTATCATTATCTATTCTGGATGCCTGAAGCCAGGCCGGTACGCCCTTTTCTCTTGCCTTTTTAAGCAGCTTTGGGATCCCCGCCTTCCTGAAATATTTTTGTGCAATTATGTCGGTTGCCACCTGCGACCATTGAGAAGGCACAATTACATCATCCATTTTAAAAACTATCGAACCATCCGGGTTTTTTATTTCAGATACCCTCTTTACAAACTCAAATGAAGATAAAGGATCTTTTCCCGCTTCGGTAAAAAATCTTTTTATTTGCATTACACACTCCCTCGCGTTTTAGAACTCATATTTGGTTGATTATTTTCTTTATAAATGATGAATCTTCGGAACCGGCTAGAATATTTTTAAAAATTATGATAAGGTTGATTTTTTTCATGCAGAGATTTTTTGAGAGAATATTTTATCAGAACTTGATTTCAAATTAAAAAAAGTAATGACACAGTGCAAGAGTTTTTCTTGATGAGGACAAAATAATTTTTCTGTCAAATAAAAATTTTCGAAAAATGAATATTTTTTTGTTTAAATCAAAATTAATTCTTTTTATAATTTTCTAGTGTAGCAGGGATCATCTTTGCCGGTTTTAATTAAACATTAAAAAAGGTTTTATCAGATTCAGCATTCATTTATATTTAATTCTTTAATTTTTAAAATATTTAAAT
>CAYSGP010000095.1:0-23768 GCA_964430095.1 uncultured Ignavibacteriaceae bacterium | reverse complement strand
GGAATCTAATTTATGTTTGATCATTCAATATCATATTATCACATATTTGAAGAATTGGGACGGGGCGGACTTGTCCCGCCGAAGCAACCTTATCTAAGGGCAAAATAATATGATCGGTAAAACAATTTCACATTATAAAATAGTTGAGAAACTCGGCCAGGGCGGAATGGGTGTAGTATATAAAGCTGAAGACACCAAGCTCAAACGAGAAGTTGCAATAAAGTTTCTTCCACATTATATCTCATCAAATGAAGAAGAAAGACAAAGATTTGAAATAGAAGCACAAGCCGCTGCATCTTTGAATCATCCAAACATATCTACAATTTATTCAATTGAAGATTTTGATTCAGGAGTATTTATAGTGATGGAATATATAGACGGAGAAGAATTAAAGGATAAAATTAATCCCCCTTCTTCCCCCCTTTCAAAAAGGGGGGACACAGGGGGGTTACCTGTTAATGAAGCTATCAATATAGCAATACAAGTAGCAGAAGGATTAGAGGCAGCACATAAAAAAGGGATTGTGCATAGAGACATTAAATCTCAAAACATAATGATTACGAATGATGGCAAAGTAAAGATAATGGATTTCGGTCTGGCAAAGGTCAAAGGCGGTTCACAATTAACAAAGATGGGTTCAACAGTCGGAACAATTGCCTATATGTCACCTGAACAATCCGGAGGCAATGAAGTTGACAACCGTGCAGATATCTGGTCTTTTGGTGTTGTGGTGTATGAGATGCTGACGGGAAAGATGCCATTCAAGGGAGATTATGATCAGGCGGTGATCTACTCCATACTGAACGAGGAACCGGAAATACCTGAACAGCTTCAGGGTAATCTGAAGCAGGTTCTCAAAAAGGCATTGGCAAAGAACCCTGATGAGCGTTACCAGACGGCAGGTGAACTTGCAGAGGACCTGCGTACAATAAGTGAAGGAAGAACCTTAAAGAGAACAGCAAAGCAGGCAAAGCTTCCGTGGATAATTGCAGGAGCGCTGTTAATACTCATAGCAGCAGTATTGTATCTTTTTATGCCATCTTCAAATAATATTAAAGGAATAGAAGCCGTTAAAACAATTGCAGTGCTGCCATTTGTAAACATGAGTTCCGATCCTGAACAGGAGTATTTTTCCGATGGTCTTTCCGAAGAACTTCTGAATGTACTGGCAAAGAATCCAAAGCTGCGGGTTACTTCCCGAACTTCGGCTTTCTCGTTTAAGGGAACCAACACCGATATCAAAACTATAGCTGCAAAGCTGAACGTAAAGCATATACTGGAAGGGAGCGTTCGCAAATTCGGCAATATACTGCGCATAACGGCGCAGTTGATTAATGTGGAGACCGATTCTCACCTGTGGTCTGATACTTATAATGGAACAGTTGAAAATATATTTGCTTTGCAGGATTCTATTTCTGGTTCTGTAGCCGAAGCACTTAAGGTAGCCCTTCTGGGAATTGAGAGCTCCGCAAATCAGCAGGAGATAAATCCGGAAGCTTACAATGCCTACCTGCTTGGAAAGCATTTCCGTGGTCTGCGTGGTAAGGAGAATCTTGAGAAAGCAGCCGGATATTATGAAAAGGCTCTTACAATTGATTCAAGGTATGCACCTGCCTGGGTGGGATTAGCCTCTGTCCACTCTGCTCAGGCTGATTATAGCTATGTAACTGTTGATGAAGGCTACCGCAAAGCACGTAGGGAAGTGGAGAAGGCGCTTGAGTTTGACCCCAACCTTGCCGATGCTCATTCACAAATGGGATGGATCAAATGGAGCTACGACTGGGATTGGAGCGGGGCGGACAAGTCTTTTAAAAGGGCACTGGAACTGGAACCTGGAAATGCTGGTGCTATCGGCAGAACAGCTACTTTGGCGTTTACACTTGGACGGCACAATGAAGCAAATAAACTACTGCGTCGTTCAATTGAAATAGATCCCTTGAGGATTCAAACGTACAATAACCTCGGCATATATACCTTTTACACGGGCTCACTTGATGAATCGCAAACCGCCTTCAGAAAATGCCTTGAGCTGAACCCGAAATATCCGGGTGCGCATATGCGCATCGGATGTGGTTATCTGACGAAAGGGAAACCGGATTCGGCACTAGCTGAAATAATGAAGGAATCAGAACCTGTCTGGCAGATATGCGGGCTTGCATTGGTTTATCATACATTAGGTAATAATAAGAAATCGGACTCTGCCCTGGTTGAGTTAATTAAAGGATATCAAGACGGGGCTGCGTACCAAATAGCCGAAATCTACGCCTGGCGTGGTGAGAAAGATAAAGCATTCGAGTGGCTGGAACGAGCTTACAATCAACGCGACGGAGGTCTTGTAGAGATAAAAGGCGATCCGCTGCTGCGCAATATTGAGAAAGACACTCGCTATGCGGCATTTATGAAAAAAATGAAACTGCCGTTGTAAATTAGTCATTTGCCAATGGTCATTAAGTCATTGGTTGTCATTTGCAATAGAAACAGGATGCGAGAGGCAAGACGAATATAGATTCTTTATAGATCGGTCTGAAAAAATAATTTTTAGATTAATAATAAAATTAAATTATGATTGGTAAAAGTATTCTTCACTATAATATACTTGAAAAACTCGGCGAAGGCGGGCCTGCCCGCCGAAGCCGATAAGTTAATTTAAAAAGTATTTTATGATCGGAAAAACAATTCTACATTACAAAATATTAGAAAAACTCGGCGAAGGCGGGATGGGTGTAGTATATAAAGCCGAGGATGCAAAACTAAAACGTGAAGTTGCAATAAAATTTCTTCCACACCGTATCTCTGTCAACCAGGAAGAACGGCAGCGATTTGAAATAGAAGCACAAGCAGCAGCATCTTTGAATCATCCGAATATTTCAACCATTCATTCTATTGAAGAATCCGGCAGCGAAGTTTTTATTGTACAGGAATATATTGAAGGTCAGGAGCTGAAAGATCTGATTAAAACTTCCCCCTTCTCCATTGACGACGCTCTTAATATAATGATGCAAATAGCGGAAGGTTTACAGGCCGCGCACGCCAAAGGAATAATTCATAGAGATATAAAATCCTCCAACATAATGATCACTAAAAACGGCAAAGCCAAGATCATGGATTTCGGCCTTGCAAAAATTGGTCAGGGCGCTGAGGTTACAAAAATTAATTCAACGTTCGGAACAGCTGCTTATATGTCTCCCGAACAAATCCATGGAGGCAAAGCAGATCACCGGACGGATATTTGGTCTTTTGGAATTGTTATGTATGAAATGCTTACCGGGCAGCTCCCTTTTAAGGGTGATTATAACCAGGCATATTTTTATTCAATATTGAACGAAAACCCCCGGCCGATTACAGAGATTCGAAACGATATATCAGATGAATATCAAAGAATCATTTTTAAAGCATTATCAAAAAATCCGGCAGACAGGTACGGAAGCATCAATGAATTAATATCAGAATTAAAAAAAATCGGCAGGCAGGAGGAATCACTTAAGTTAAAATCAAAACCTAGCTTCAAGAGAAAGTCATATTTGTTATTCGGAGCAATATTTTTATCTATAATAATTCTGCTTTCATTATTATGGAATCCATTCAGAAAGAATACTGTTGAAGCTAATAAACCGGCAGTAAAAAAATTAGCAATTGTTCCTTTTATTAATATCCGTAATGATCCCGAAACAAATTTCCTAGGTTTCGCCCTTGCCGATCAAATTATTGGTTCCCTGGCTTACGTTAGCAATATCCTGGTCAGACCATCAAGTGCGGTAAGACAATATGAAAACCAAAATATTGATCCGGCTTCGGCTGGTAATAAACTGAAGGTAGATTTTATTTTGACCGGGAGCTATTTGAAAGAAGCAGGTATAATCAGGTTAAATTTAGAATTAATTGATATTCATAAAAATGAATTAGTTTGGAGAGATGACTTTGATGTCAAATATGAGAATACATTTAAACTGCAGGAAATTGTTTCTGAAAAAGTAACTAATGGTCTTAAAGTTAAATTTACAACAAATGAACGGACCTCTGATACACCTGATAATCCTCTCGCATATGAATATTATCTGAGAGCTATATCATATCCCTACAATAATAATGATACCCGTCTTTCTATCTCTATGCTTAAGAAATCTTTAGAGCTTGACTCAACATTTGCACCTGCTTATTCCGAACTTGGCTTCCGTTATAATATACTTTCGCAGTATGATGTAGGAAGAAAAGGTATGAGAGAAAAATCAGAAATTATGTATAAAAAGGCATTATCCATTAATAGCGAATTGTTGTCGGCTCTGAGCAGTCTTGCTGCTCATTATGTTGAAACAGGTAAATCTGTTGAAGCTGTTAAACTTATCAGGAAAGCATTAAATATTAATCCCAATAATTCCGAAGCTCATTTCTGGCTTGGCTACATTTTCAGATATACCGGCCCTCTGGATAAATCTATTGAAGAGATGGAAACTGCGGTTAAACTGGATCCTTTAAATCCGAAGTTTCGTTCAATCGGTGTAACTTATTTTTATCTTGAGAGATTTGAAGAATCATTAAAAGGTTTCGATCTCGATAAAGAAAGCACCTTCAGTAAAGCATGGAAAGGGATTTTGTATTTCAGAACGAATAAAAAAGATCTTGCAAGGGAATATTTAAAAAAAGCTATAGTAATGGAACCAAACAGTATTCCAGGTATTTGGTCTGAAGCGATGCTTTGTTTTTTGGATGGGAAAAGAGAGCAGGGATTGGAAGCATTAAATTTACTTGAAACATCCGGAAGACATGATGCGGAGCAATTCTATAATTTTTCCAACTTATATGGACTTTACGGGCAAAAAGAAGATTGCTTCAGAGTCTTGCAAAAAGCTATCAGTAAAGGTTTTTACAATTATCAGCTTATTGAAAAAGATCCGTTTTTCAATTCCGTCCGGAATGACGGCAGATTTAAGGATCTGGCGGCGGATGCAAAAATCAAGCATGAAGAATTTATTAAGAATTTAACAACTAATTCATTATTGGATTAAATAATTTAATAATGGAGAAAGCGGGCCTGTTCTACATTATTTTAATTAACGGAAGATGAAAATGTTAGATCGGTCGATTTCACATTACCAGATAATACAGAAAATAGGCGAAGCCCACCCGTCTTGGCTCGGCTGCCAAGCCGAGACAGGCCTTGACCGACACAAAATGAGTTATAAAGATGAATAATTTAGTTGGTAAGATGATTTTGCATTATAAGATTATTGAGCAAGTCGGACAGGGAGGGATGGGTGTAGTCTACAGGGCCGAGGATACAAAGCTGAAAAGGATTGTTGCATTAAAATTTCTCCCCAATTTTGTCTCATTAAATCAGCAGCTCCGGAAACGATTTGAAATTGAAGCGCAGGCATCCGCCTCCTTGAATCATCCTAATATTACCATTATCCATGCTATTGAGGAAATTAATGACGATATGTTTTTAGTCCTGGAATATATCGAGGGAGAGGAACTAAAAGACCGGATTAAATCCTCTCCCCTTCCCTATCAGGAGATAATAAAAATAGCTGTCCAAATTGCTGAAGGATTACAATCAGCTCATAAAAACGGGATTGTACACCGGGATATTAAATCCGGCAATATCATGATAACCAGAAACGATAAAGTAAAAATAATGGATTTTGGTTTGGCTAAGGCTGCCGATACCGAGTTGACAAAAGTAAACCAGACAATAGGAACTTTGGCATATATTTCTCCGGAACAGCTCCAGGGTGCAGAAATAGATCACCGCACCGATATCTGGTCGTTTGGTGTTGTTCTTTATGAAATGATTACCTCTAATTTGCCTTTTAAAGGAGATTATGAAGCAGCCTTGATTTATTCAATACTTAATGATGAACCTAAAGCAATTCAGAATTTTCGATCCGACATACCTGAACATATCATATCTCTTGTCTCATCAATGCTGCAGAAGGATGTAAATAAAAGAATTTCCTCCATACCTGAGATAATTAAAATTCTCTCCGCCAAGAATCACAAGCCCGATGTTGAGCAAAACAAATCAATTGCAGTTTTATATTTTGAAAATATAAGTCCTGAAAAAGAAAATGAATATTTCTGTGCCGGGATCACTGAAGATCTCATAACCGATCTTTCGAAAATTAAAGAGTTAAAAGTTATTCCCCGTTCCGATGTTCTACCTTTCAGAAACAAAGAAATTAATTCAAAGAAGGTCGGTGAAGTGCTTAAAGTTTCGCATATTCTGGAAGGAAGTGTTAGAAAAGCGGGGCAGAGAATCAGGATATCTGCACAGCTGGTTGATATTAAAAGCGGATTCCCGGTCTGGGCCGACAGGTATGACCGGATGATGGAAGATATTTTTGATATTCAGATGGAAGTTTCTCAAAAAATAAGCGAGGCGCTGAAATTATCCCTTTCCGAAAATGAAAAAAAACTTCTCGGAAAAAAACCCACAGAGGATATGAGAGCATATGATTTCTATGTAAGAGGCAGAGAGTTTTTATCTAAAAACGGCAAAAAAAACACCGAAAATGCAATTCAAATGTTTGAATATGCTCTCTCAATAGATCCGAATTTTGCTTTGGCTTATGCTGCATTAGCCGAGGCTTACACCTATAAGTATGTCTGGTACGATGGAAATTTAAAATGGCTCGGGAAAAGTATCGAAGCAGGGGAAAAAGCTCTTGGAATAGATCCCAACCTTATAGAGGCCAAGTTTGCGATCGGTATGTTTTATTATCATCAAAAAAGATTTACTGAAGCAATTGAAATATTTAAAAAAATAGTTGAAGAACGGAATGATTTTTATCCCGCCAGCAGATGGTTAGGAATAACGTACCATATATTAGCCGATTATGAATCAGCGATTAAGTATTTTGAAATCGCAAGATCATTGAAGCCTTACAGCGAAGAACCTCTGATGCACCTTGAAATGAGCTATCGTAAAAAGGGAGACCTTGAAGAGGCAAAAAAAATTGAAAAAGAATATTTGAGAGTTGCTGAAAAAAAATTAGAAATAAACCCGGAAGATGCTGTTACTCTAAGCAGGATTCTTGGTGTTTATGCAGATGAATTTAATTTTGAGAAGGCTTTGAAAGCTGCACAGAAAGTAATGGAAATAGATCCTGAAGATGGACTGGCTATTTATAATTGCGCCTGCGGGTTCGCACGTATGGATAGGAAGGAAGAAGCATTAAATTGTTTAAAGATTGCCTTTAACCTGGGTTATAAAAATGTCAGGGAGTGGGTGAAAAGTGATCCGGATTTTGATTCATTGCAGAATGAGCCTGAGTTTAAGAAAATAATCGGTTTGAATATAGACTAATTTGACGGTCAATAAAGATGTTAAAATAGCTTGCGAAATTAAACGAAGAGGCCTCTAACAGTCCAAATAAAAATTAATTGTTGAAAATACATGACTGGACAATCCATTTCACATTATAAGATACTTAGAAAGCTTGGCGAAGCCCGCCCGTCTTGGCTCGGCTGCCAAGCCGAGACAGGCCTTGTCCGACAAAAGAAGAATTATTAAGATGAATGATTTAACCGGACAAATAATTTCACATTACAAAATTTTAAAGCAAATCGGGCAGGGCGGAATGGGAGTAATCTACCTAGCCGAAGATACAATATTGATGCGCAAAGTAGCGCTTAAGCTTCTCTCTCCCTTTCTTACTGCCGATGAGGAAGCAAACGAACGTTTTAAAAAAGAAGCGCAGGTGGTTGCTTCACTAAATCATCCCAATATAGTTACAATATATGAGATAAATTCTTTTAAAGGGCAGCACTATCTCAGCCTTGAATTTCTTGACGGTGAAACTTTAAGGGAAAAGCTGAATAAACATGACATTGAAAAGCTTTCTTTGGAAAATATTATTGATTTTTCTGTTCAAATCTGCAGCGGACTTAACAAAGCTCATTCTGCAGGAATTATTCATATGGATATTAAGCCTGAAAATATTTTCATCACTAAAGATAATTCGATAAAAATATTGGATTTCGGTGTAGCGCGATTAATAGGTTCGTCTTTAATCCATGATGAAAAAAATATTTTAGGTACTGCAGCATACATGGCTCCCGAGCAGCTGAACGGTGAAGCAGTCGATAACCGGACAGATATTTGGTCGCTCGGCATTTTAATCTATGAAATGATTTCGGGTAAATTGCCTTTTATAGGCGAATATGAGCAATCAGTTGTTTATTCCATTTTAAATGAAGAACCTGCCCAAATTAATTCCTTAAATGCTCCCGGTCAGCTGAAAAAAATAGTTACTAAATGTCTCAAAAAATCTAAAAATGAACGTTTCATTTCCATGGAAGAAATCCTATCCGAATTGAAATCAGTTCGAAAAAATTTATTCTCCGGGTTTTTATTAAAACCACATGAGACTACCGAACTTCAAAATATTATTGAATCCTTATCAAAGCCGGCTTTGGAAATTTATAAACCTACTGAGGCATTTACCGGGCGTGAATATCAATTAAATATAATCACGAAAAAAATTGAGGAAATTTTAAACGGTAAAGGGTCTACGATTTTTATTCAGGGAGAACCGGGAATAGGGAAAACCCAGCTTGCATACCACGCAATTTATAATTCAGGTTCGGCAAATTTAAATATTCTCCTCGGCAGGTGTTTGTATAACGAATCCGGTTTCCCCTATCATCCCTTTGCCAGTTCAATTAAAAAGGCTTATTCTTTAACAACCAATGTTGAAGCACAGTTTATCGATGCACTCCAAAAATATGCGGAGAAGCATGGATTCAACTTGTCTTCCAGCCTTCCTTTTATAAAATCTTTCCTCGGATTCTCGGGAGAATCCGTATCGCTGTTAAATAAAGAACAATTGTGGACTGCAATTTTAATGCTGTTCCAGCTGATTTCCTTTGAAGAACCGCTAATCCTGGTTATCGATGATCTGCAGTGGTCCGACAAAACCACTTTAGGGTTATTTTCGTTTATAGCCAGAAATTGCACTGCTTTCCGGATATTATTAATCGGTATTCACCGTCCTCCCGAGTTCACATCCGGCAGTGAAAAGAACGAATCATCCCCTCTTGTTGAAACAATAAGACAATTGAAGATCGAAGGATTAGCGGAACAAATTACACTGCAAAGGTTCAATAAGGAAGAAACTGAACTGCTGCTTGTAAAAGTTCTTAATTCTCCCGCGAACCCGGATCTTGCTGAAAATATTTACCAAAATACCGAAGGTAATCCGCTTTTTATTTCAGAGCTGGTCAAGCTTATGCAGGAGAAGAAGTATATTAAAACCGATGAAGGGATCTGGCATCTTGAAAAGAAAATCCGTTTGAAGAAAGAAATAATTTTAACGGCAAAAGTTCAGGATGTAATACATCAGAGAATTGACAGATTAGATTCAAATCTGCGTGAAATATTGGAAGTTGCCTCATGCGAAGGAGAAGATTTTGAAGCTGAACCTCTTACCGCTTGTTTAAACACAGACAAGATTTCTCTCCTTAAGAATCTCAGCATAATTGAAAAGGAGCATCAATTAATCCGGCATGAGAAAAACCGCTATAAATTCGATCATATTCTGATCAAAGAGGTTTTATACAGAAATATTCTGTTTGAACTGCGCCAGGAATATCATAAGCTCATTGCTGATTATCTTATAAAGAAGCAAGGCAGTAATAAAGAATTTGCATCAAAAATCTCGCATCATCTGCTGGCATCGGGAAATCAGGAACAAGCTGTAACATTTTTAGTCCTTGCTGCAAACAAAGCCAGAGAGCTTCATGCAGTAGAAGATGCCCTTAATTTTTACTATAAAGCCGCCGAGATTCTTGCCGAAACAAAATCAGAAAATATGTCTTTGATTATGAATGTCGAGGAAGGACTGGGAGATATATACCTGCTTATGGGCAGCACTGATAAGGCTCTCGAGAAAATTGAGCGCTATTTGGAAATTTCCAAAAACATTAATAATGCATCTGAAGAATGTAAGGCTTTAAGGAAAGTGTCCGAAGTTTACAGGGTCCAGGGGAAAATAAAAGCTGCATTTGATTACTGCACAAAAGCTCTCGACATTTCTAAAAAAGCTGAAGATAAAGCAGAACTGATAAAATGTTTCAATGAACTCGCTGTAATTCATGCAACCAAAGGCGAATACAATTCTACCATTGAATTATCGAAGCAGGCGCTGGATCTTGCAAAAGATTTAAATGATATTAAGAGTCAATCAATAAGCTTCAGCAATATAGGCTTCGCATACTGGCATATGGGTACATATCCTTCTGCATTGGAATTTTTCAATCACGCAATTGCAATTCAGCGATCTATCGGGGATAATCTTGGATTATCCACAACCCTTAATTTTCTTGGACTGGCTCATTGGAAATTAGGAGAATATGAAAATGCATTAAGGAGCTCCTTTGAATCTCTTAATATTAAGAAAAATATTGCTGATATAAGAAAAATACCCGGAACTCTGAATGTAATCGGAGATATCTACAGGGAGGTAAATGATATAGAGAGAGCTTTGGAATTTCATACAAGATCTCTTGCCCTGGCAAAAGAGCATCAAAATAAGGGAGCAATGTGCGATAATATCCGGGATCTCGGGGAGGATTATTTTCTTAAAGGAGATATCGAATTATCCTTAGCTTATTTTGAGGAAGCACTTGAATTATCAAAAAACTCCGGGATTATCTGGTATGAAACCAGGACCTACATTTCATTGAGTGAATTGTATAATTTTAAAGGCAATTCTGAGAAGGCGCTTTATTATTCCGACCTGGGACTCGAATACGCGAAAAAAATTAATGCTAAAGAACTAATTATTGAAACTTTATGGAACCAGGCAAAAGTAAAAGCCGGAACAGAGAATTATGATGAGATAAGAAAATTATTTTCGATTGCCGTCGAGCTGGCTGAATCTGTCGGTCATAAAACATTTCAGTGGAAAATTTATAAAGATTTCGGAAAGTTTTTACGGGATAACGGAAAAGATTTTGAAATGAATATCTATATGAATAAAGCAAGAGAGATGCTGAATAAAATAATAGAAAATTTAAGTGAGGATTTAAAGCGAAATTTCATGAATTCGGAAAACGTTAAGGAGGTGTTGGAAGCTGAGAAATAGCATGAGAAGATTACGAGAAAGTACCATCTGAATTATTCTTAATCTTAATCGTGCTCTTAATCTTACTCCTTTTCCCGGGATGATTAATTTATTTGATGAATATGGATTAAGATTAAGAATAGGATTAAGATAACCTCTAAAACATTTATCCCTTTATACCCCTATATCCCCCAACCTCGTCGGAACGGTGGGATTTGAACCCACGACCACCTGAACCCCATTCAGGTACGCTACCGGGCTGCGCCACGTTCCGAATGCCTCTCCTAAATCCTCTCCAAAGGAGAGGAATTTTAATCTATTAGCAGGACAGGTAATCAGTTTTTATCGATTACCTATAGTTTGCTGGTTAAAAATTCCAAGAACCCTTTTATTTCTTCAAGATCCTTTTTTAAGGACGGCTTTTCTTTCTTATTTTCACTTGACGAATTATCACCGCCAAAGGAATGAAGGGCAGTTTGTGCTGTAATGCCCTCAGGTATATAGTCTTCAAGGATTTTTTTTGCTCCTTCAATGGTATACTTCTTCTCCCTTAGTAAAGCTTTTATATGCAGAATAAGCTGAATATCTTTGTTGGTATAAATCCGGTTTCCTGCGCGGTTTTTCTGGGGTTTGAGCTGCTCGAATTCAGTCTCCCAGTATCTTAAAACATACTGTTCGATTTCGGTTATTTTGCTGACTTCACTAATGGAATAATAGAGCTTCTTTATTGAAAGTTCTTTCATTAGAATCTTAATCGCTTTAAATAAAGATAATTAATACTCTTTATATTAGCAAATTTAGAACTCTTTATAAACGAATAGTTTAGTTAATATTTACTAATCTGTTTTCTTTAGCTATAATATCAATTAACTCGCTAATGTCATTTAGCTGAAAATCCGCATTATGATTTTCGGTATTAAAAGTATCTCCGTACTTGGCAAAAGCCGTTTTCATGCCTATTTTGGCAGCTCCGACAATATCTCTTTCAGCCCAATCCCCCACCATTATTGCTTCTTCTGGATTTACTTTCAAACGCTTCAAAATCATCTTAAAAGGAGCCGGGTCCGGCTTTCTAACCCCTGTTTCGTCGAAAGTGACAACTGCATCAACAATATGGTGAAAATTAAGATATGCAAGTCTGAGCCATGCTTCTTTCACAGGCGCATCGGAAAGTATCCCCATTTTTATACCCAGCTTTAAAAGTTTATTTAAAGTAGAATAAACATGAGGATATGGAATTAAAGAAGCTTCCCGGGCCCTGCGGTAAGCAACTATACCTGCGGAAAGAATTTTGTAGTCAACTTTATTTAAAACTCTATTCAGGAATTCATCAAAAACCTGCTGGTATTCAATACCCTGCTCTTTATATATTTCATCGATAATTTTCAGTGAAATTTCGGGAGTAATTTCCAATCCCGCATCAACCATTGCGGGTATTGCCTCCTCGATAGCCCGTTTTTTCATTTTCATAAAATCCACAAGCGTATTATCAAGGTCGAATACTACCGCCTTTATCATTAGAGTCCTTCTTCTTTAATTAGTTTTTTCAGCAAATAAACTCCTGCCGAATAACTTTTTTCCTTAAAACCTGAAATGTATCCGCTGCATCCGGATGCCGTAATTAATTTCTGCCTGAATTCTTCCCTGTTTGCTAAATGAGAAAGATGAACTTCAATTTTAGGAACCTTGCATTCAGACAGAGCATCACGAATAGCCACGGATGTATGAGCATATCCTCCCGGGTTAATGAGAATGCCGTTGTATTTTTTATCCGCTGCTTGGATTTTATCTATTAATTCCCCTTCCGTGTTTGACTGAAAAAATTCGAATGAAATATCCGCGAATTCTTTTTCCAGAATTCCTTTAATAGAATCGAGTGAAAGAGATCCGTAATGATCTGCATCTCTTTTGCCCAGCATATTTAAATTCGGACCGTTAATTACAATAATTTTCATTTGTTTTCAGCCATTTCTTCAATTACTTCCCTGATTCTTGGAGTTAAATAAATTTGTTCCACTCCAAGCTCCTTCAGAGCTGCAGAGAGTATCATCACCTTTCTCTGAAGATTTGCGACCTTATTTACAACTATAACTTTATTATCTTTCAGGATGCAGTATCCTCCTTTGAAATCACCTTTTTCAAACCTTACTTCGGCTCCTAACTGGGCTGCTAAAGCTTTTAAATCCTGAATTATTTCTTCAAATTCTTTTTCCTTAATCTTCATGAATTATTCTGCTTTTTTTATTTTTAAAGGCTGAAATATCATTAGGTAAATTACATTAGAATAACAAATCAGTTCAATTATCGGAAAGCTGCTTAAAACTTTGAATCTCTTAATTACCAAACTCAGCACATCATCCGTGCTGAAGCTGCTATAATTAATCTTAAATATAATATCGTAATCTATTGTCATTAAATATAGTTCAAAAGGAAAGGTAATAAAGATTAGAATAGTAATTATAAAGAGCCAGCCGTTTTGTTTTAGATTTATTTTGGAACTAACAAGAAAAGAAATATAAGATAAAATAAAAAGAGGGAAAAGAATTAATGTCATTGCTACAGCCGAACGTAAAACCATGAAAATACCCGGGAGATTTTGATCATTTATAAATGGTCTTAAGGCAAATTCTTCTTCTTCAAATAATTGATAAAATACAACCAGCCTGAAAAGATATCCCCCTATCCATAATGAACCCAATAAAATTGAAGTGAAAAGGAATGTTTTTGAAAGGAGACCGAGACTTTTCATTAAGATAATTTTTTTAATAAATTAAAATAAAAAAAAATCATGATTGTTGCCTCTATTGATATCGGAACCAATACCGTTATTCTTTTAATTGCTGAAGTGCGCGGCAGAAATGTTATTCCTCTGTATAATGAACAAAGGATCCCGAGAATCGGGAAAGGATTAATTCCGGGAAAACCAATCGGCAAAGAAAAGAGAAGGATTTTGATGGAAATTCTATCCGATTACAAAAAGAAAATCGATGAATTTCATTGTGTAAAGAATATTGTTGCGGCAACCAATGCTTTCAGAATTTCGGCAAATGGGAGTAAAATCGCAGATGAAATTAGAGAAAAATTTGATATGGATGTCAGAATAGTGCCAGGCGAGGAAGAAGCACGGCTTTCTTTTATGGGAGCTGTTTCAGGATGTGACAATAAAAAAAAATTCCTGGTAATTGATATCGGAGGCGGCAGTACCGAATTAATTTTCGGCAATATAAATCAGATTTATTTTAAAAAGAGCTTCCGTGCCGGAGTTGTGTCTTTAACTGAAAAATATTTGAAACACGACCCTCCCGCAGCAGATGAAATTGAGAAACTTGAAGCAGAACTGTATAACATCTTTTCGGAAATTTCTAAAGAAAAATTCACTCAAGATGCTGCTATTGCAATTGCGGGGACTCCCACAACATTAGCGTGCATCCAAAAAGGCCTCTCTGAATTTGATGAAGAGGCTATAGAGGGAAGTTTTTTGAAATTAAGTGATTTGGAAAAACTTATAAATGAACTTTCAGCATTAAAGAAAAATAAAATTCTTGACTTGTATAAATCCGTGGTGAAAGGACGTGAAGATGTTCTGTTAGCAGGGACAATAATATTACATGAAATAATGAAATTAACTAGGCTGGATGAAGTTATAGTAAGCACTAAAGGAATCCGTTATGGTGCTGTTTTGGAGTATATAATCAGAGATTAGTATTTTCTAAAATAGTATTTTGAGGCAGCTGTTTTTGATTTAGTTCGGGATAATCCAATGTATAATGGAGTCCCCTGCTTTCATGCCTCATTTGAGAGGATTTTATAATTGTATGAGCACAGGTAATAATATTTCTAAGCTCAAGAATTGATTCGAAGATCTTTGTTTTTTTGTACAGCTCTTCAGTTTCCATATACAGGTTATGTACTCTTCTCCTTGCTCTTTCAAGCCTGTCATTCGAGCGGACAATACCTACATAATCCCACATAATCTGCTTAACTTCTTTTATGCTGTGAGTAATGAGAATCTTTTGGTCTGCAGATAAAGTTCCCGAATCATCCCATTCGGGAATCTCAGGAATTTTAGATGAATAATTTTTTAAGAAGCTTTCAATATTTTTAGCTGCGCGTTCGGAAAAAACAACTGCTTCAAGCAATGAATTGCTTGCAAGTCTGTTGGCGCCGTGTACGCCTGTCATTGAGACCTCACCGCAGGCATATAAACCACTTAGAGAAGCTCTCCCCCATTCATCAACTATTACTCCTCCGCATGCATAATGAGCGGCAGGTACAACCGGAATGTATTCCTTGGTTATATCAATTCCGGCATTCAAACATGCATTATAAATATTGGGAAAATGATCTATTGTTTCAGACGAATTTTTATGTGTCACATCAAGATATACACATTCATCTCCTCTTTTTTTAAGCTCGTTGTCGATTGCTCTTGCCACAATGTCTCTGGGAGCCAGATCTTTTCTTTGATCATACCTTTCCATAAATGCTTCGCCGTCTTTTGATCTGAGAATTCCACCGAACCCTCTAACCGCTTCGGAAATTAAAAAAGCAGACCCTTGCGAACCGTTTTTATCGGGCATGTATAATGAAGTCGGGTGAAATTGAACGAATTCCATATTAGCTAGCTTTGCCCCGGCTCTGTATGCCATTGCAAAGCCGTCTCCGGTAGCAATTAATGGATTAGTCGTATGCTGATACACCTGACCAAGTCCGCCTGTAGCCAGCACAGCAGCTTTTGAAAAGATTTTTAAAACTTCATTTGTTGATCCGGTAAGGACATAAGCGCCCCAGCAATTCCGGTTATTGAGAGGTGCATTTTTAAGCTGATGGATATGATGTTCGGTGATTAAATCAATGGCAACTGCGTTTTCAATGATTTTGATCCTGCTTATTTCCGATGCGCGGTGAATTAAAGCTCTTTCAACTTCTCTTCCGGTGAGATCTTTTGCATGGACAATCCGCGGCATGGAATGACCGCCTTCCCTTAAAAGATCCAGCTTCCCATGTTTTAATGTAAACTGAGTTCCGATTTCAATTAATTCATTAATCCTGTCGGGTCCCTCTTTTACCAATATCTCTACAGTTTTCGGATTGCATAAACCTGCGCCTGCAGTCAATGTATCTTTAATGTGTTTTTCAAAAGAATCATTCGGATCAATTACAGATGCAATTCCTCCTTGCGCGTAATTGGTATTCGATTCGGCTTTATCTTTTTTGGTTACGACAATTACATCGGCAAATTCTGCAATCTTAATTGCAGCAAAAAGGCCTGCAATTCCGCTGCCTATAATTAAAACATCTGTTTTTAATGCCATGAAGAGAAATTAATTTTAAACTTTGAGCTTTAATAATAATTAAAAAGCCATAGTAGTAGGGATTAGCCGCGAATTGTCCCTACAAGCAAAACTATTCACCTGGAAAAGAAGTAGAAAAAGGAAAATATTGCTGCTGTTATAATAACGGATCCTGCAATAGAAATGAAAAAGTTTCTAAACTGAGTATAAATTGCGGACGCACTTAAAAACATTCCCCATAGGATAATTACTAGTTCAATAACCAGCAGTGCATATGCAATAGCCGGTTTTAGAATAAAGGGAGAAGGATTTGTTGAAAAAAGATTACTTCCGAAAATTATTACCTCGAGCGGGAATAAAATTATGAATGCGAATACATGCGGCACTAATGAATAAATTAAAATTGAAAAATTATCCATTAACCTGGTCTGTATTCCTGTAACTCTGCTCAAATTGAATAGTAAAAGCGAGAAGATGAGCATTAATAAAGTTAAAAGGATTGAGACACTGATGAAAGCCGGAAGAAAACCAACAAAAGAACTTCCTGATTTAAGAACGGAAAAGAAGATCAGATCGACTGCAAATTTCCCGGATGCGAGAAGCAGAATTAATGCAGTAAAATTTTTATGTTCTGAGTAGATTATAGTTTGAAAACCTTTTACCGGATTCTCAATTAATAGGGATAATACTTTCCACAAATCAATGTTGAAAACTCTTTCACGGAGAAAGGATTTGCAGTTTTTGCAGATCAGCTGATAGAAAGGATTTTCGGTTTGGCAGTTTTTGCAGACAACAATGTTTGTCATAAGAATATTCTACGGTAAAAAATTTAAAATTTTATTTTTAATCCTAGCATATACTGACTGCCCCCCGGATTTTCCTCAACCGTAAAATCGAAAAGCTGTGCATCAACATAAGCATCTATCAGGTTCAACAGGTAAAGCAGGCCGAGATAAATTGCAAACATGTCTCTTTCATCCCTGTAAATTTCTCTGATATCTCTATATTCCTCCGCATTAGGATTCTGCTGGTACAAGTCCTTGTACTGTTGATAAAAATCATTATAATAATTCCATCCATATATGAACCATGCGGCAGCGCCCCAGATTATCGGAGCCTTAATATAAGATTGATTATAAATCTGTCCCCATCCCGGAATAACAGCGCTTCTAAGAAGGGCCCCCCAGGGAGATTTATGCATCACAAATGCTGAATCATTTCCTGATTCTTGCTGTGAGAATTCAACAGAGTGAATTAACACAACAAAAGCCAGGACTTTAATGATATGATTTATTGATAACTTCAAATAAGTCCAGAAGTCTTTCTAGTTCATCATTCGAATAAAACTCAATAACAATTTCACCGGTTCCGTCCTGTTTTTGCCTGCATACTGCTTTTGTGCCGAAAGTCCTCCTTAATTTGTCCTCAATATCTTTCAGGCTTGAAGAAAACTGGGAAATATTATCTGCAGAAAAAGTATACGTGCGTTTTCCAGGAGAGCTTCCGCTTAACAGCTTTTTCACCATCTGCTCTACTTTTCTAACGGAAACATTCCCTTCTTTAATTTTCTTCAAGATATCCAGCTGCATTTCTTCTGTAGGAAGATTAATTAAAGCCCTCGCATGTCCGGAAGTTATTTCCTCCTTTACCAAAGAATCCTGGATGTCCTTAGGCAGTTTCAGCAGTCTTATCGAGTTGGCGACAGTTGTTCTGTCCTTACCCACTGTTTCAGCAATTTGTTCCTGGGTAAGACGGCATTCATCCATTAAACGTTTATATGCCATTCCGATTTCTATGGGATTTAACTTTTCTCTTTGGATATTTTCGATTAGAGCCATGGCAAGCATGGTTTCATCCGAATCCACTTTAATGATATAAGCCGGGATTTCTTTGTATCCGATTTCTTTGCAGGCTTTTAGTCTTCTTTCTCCCGAAATAAGCTGATACTTGTTGTGATCGAGCCTGCGGACAGTAATTGGCTGAATCAACCCGTTGGATAAAATTGATTTCTTTAATTCCTCAAATGCTTCCGGAACAAAATGGATTCTCGGCTGAAAAGGGTTAGGCGTAATTAAATCCACCGGTATTTTGGCTAGTATGTCGTACTGTTTCCCCTCGTCCCGCTTCAATTCAGAGTAATCCATTGAGCGGTTCTCAACAGCAGAATAAGTGTGCTGTTTAATTAATGCATCCAGGCCTCTGCCGAGGCCTGTTTTTGTTTTATTCATAATTATTTTTCTGGTTCATCTTAAAAACCGCCTCCGGAGAAGGCAATTCTTCGTTTTTAGAATTTCGTTTTAAAAGTTCCGAAGCAAGCTGCATATAATTTTTTGCTCCCGAAGAAACGGCGTCGTATAAAATAACAGGCTTGCCGAAACTGGGTGCTTCCGAGATCCGGACATTTCTATGTACAATAGTTTCAAAAACTTTATCCCCGAAATATTTTTTCACTTCTTCGGTAACCTGATGCGACAGACGCAGCCTGGTATCGAACATCGTTAGAAGCACTCCCTCAATGGCAAGATCCTTGTTGAAATGCCTTTTGACAATATTTATTGTATTAAGCAGCTGCCCTAATCCTTCGAGAGCGAAATATTCGCACTGTACAGGTATCAAAACCGAATCCGATGCGCTTAGAGAATTCAAGGTGAGCAAGCCTAATGAAGGCGGGCAGTCTACTAATATAAAATCATATTTTTCTTTAACGGATTCCAAAGCTTTTTTGAGCAGGCTTTCTCTGTTCGGAATGTCAACCATTTCTATTTCCGCACCGACAAGATTAATGTTCGACGGAAGAAGATCCAGGTAAGGCATAAAGGAGTTTATAATCACATCGTTTGCATTTTCGGATCCGATCAGCACTTCGTAAATAGATGGCGAATGGCTGTTTAAATTTAAACCGGATGACGAATTTGCCTGGGGATCGATATCTATGAGCAGGGTTTTTTTCTCTGCGGCTGCTAATGATGATGATAAATTAATTGCAGTAGTTGTCTTGCCGACTCCTCCTTTTTGATTTGCTATTGAAATTATTTTGCCCATTAAAGAATAATTTAGTAATAAAAATTATTTGTATTCTTATTTTTAGTAATTTTCAGCTAAAAGTCAATCAGAAATGCTTACAAAAAAAATGTGTAAAAGATCGATTCTTTTGATTCATGAAATTATTTTATAAAAATCTTTCAGCCTTTTGCTGTGAATGAACTTCATAAGCTCCAGCTTAAGATTATCATTCATTTTTTTCCGTTTTTCATCGATTTTCTCAAATAAAACGCGGGATACTTTTACCTTTTCTTCAGTAGACAAGATAATCATATTTTGTTTCAAAACATCCAGGTCGCGCACAACTCCCGTTAAGTCTTGTATATATTGTACCCTGTCGTAAAAACTCAGAAACTTTTTCCGGTCCAGGCATTCTAAAAACAATTCCATTGAGTAGCGCAGTCTCCTTACAGCAATTCTCGTATTGTGAAGCTTCTCCTCGGTTTCATTTTCAAAATATAATTTGATAGAGGATAAAAGGTCATTTAACCTGACTAAGAGAACTTTTTTTGATGCACCCGCTAGTGTTTCGGACGGAGACAGCTCTTTTATTTCCCACTTTTTTTTATTCATAAAAAGTGATTTTACCGTTATTTAGAATTGGATTTTTATGGATGCTCCGGCATCTTCTCAGTCTCCTGCTATGCGTTTCAGGTTATCTTTGTGATCATTTCAAAATTTAGGCAAAATTAAATTAGTAAAAACCGGATTTAGAAAAAACATGATTGAATAAAGAATTGCTTAACCTGGCCGGATAGAGTATAATTCAACTAAAGAGCCGGATTATTTTTCTTTAAGGTACTGTTCAATTATACTTTTTACGCCTCCTTCGGCAGGTGCTTTAAATGCTTTTGTGAGTCTTTTCCTGAGAGCTTCTTTGGAAAGCCCTTTAATTAACTCACCGTTTTCTGCAATAGAAATGCTCCCGCTTTCTTCAGAAACAATTACGGTGATTACATCTGCCTGTTCCGAGATTCCCAATCCGGCCCTGTGTCTCATTCCCAATGCTTCCCCGTTTAAGGAAGTGGTAGATGACAGGGGTAATGTACATCTGACAGCTTCAATTGTATTATTTTTTATGACTACTGCCCCGTCATGCAGCGGCGATCTTGGGAAAAAAATAGATCTTAATAGATCCTTGCTGAGTTTTGCATTAATCTGTTCGCCGGTTTCAGTGACCCCTCTCATCCCCGATGATTTCAGAATGACCATTAATGCACCATGCTGATGCTGAGAAAGCTCAAATGCAGCTTCCGTTATTATTGAGGCAGGTTCCGGCGGTTCTGATTTTACAAAAATTTTGAATATAGGATTCTTTGCAACAATCACCAGCAGTCTTCTTATTTCGGGCTGAAATAGAATTAAAAATGCAATTACCCAAATATCCGTTATCAATTTAAGCAGCCAGCTAAGAGCTTTTAAATTTGCAACTTGGGAAATAAATGAAAACACCAGGATTATCATAAGTCCTGCAAAAATCTGGGTAGCAATAGTACCGCGCAGCAAAGTATACAGTTTGTAAATAATGAACGATACTATTGCAATATCAATCAGATCAGTAAATGTTACGGTTAAAAATCCTATTTTAAAAAGATCAAACATTAAGAAATTTAAAGATTAAAAGATTAAAAGATTTAAAGATTATCCCGCTAACGGGATCCCGCTCTGCACCGTTTTGCGGTGCTTTGCGGGAAAAGATTGCAAATATTAAAAAGTTTAATAAGCAATATTACTAACTAATTTCGAAACGTGAACTCCAAATTTAACATTATGTGTTCTAATTATTTTTGCTCCGTTCATTACTGCGGCCGATTCGACTAAAGCCGTTGCATGATCTCTTTCCGTAATTTCCAAATTTAAAGTCTTTCCTATAAAGGATTTTCTGGATACACCGATTACTATTGGATATCCCAGACTTTTAAAATCTGCGAGCCTTTTTATAATTTCGAAATTATCTGAAATCTTTTTACCGAATCCTATTCCGGGATCAATAAAAATATTTTTAATTCCGGCCTCTCTTGCTTTTCTGCTTTGTAAGTCAAGAAAATCATATATTTCTTCGATCATGTTTCTATAAACAGGATCTTTCTGCATGTTTTTAGGCGTGCCTTTTATATGCATGATTACCAAAGAAGCACCATGTTCTTTCACGACACTCAGTATTTCAGGATCGAAAGTTAACCCGCTTATATCATTTACAATCGATGCTCCGCGTTTCAAAGCTTCATCGGCAACCTTATGCTTTGTTGTATCTATTGAAATTACTGCATCCGGTTTTTCGGACAAAATTTTGTCAATGACGGGAATTACCCTGTTCAATTCTTCATGTTCCGGAACCGGATCAGAATCCGGTCTTGTTGATTCTCCCCCGATATCAATAATATCTGCCCCTTCATCAATCATCTTAAGAGCATGAACTGCTGCTGCTTGTCTATCAAAATAATGCCCCCCGTCAGAGAAAGAATCCGGAGTCACATTCAAAATCCCCATTATATAGGATTTATTAAAAACAAAATTTCTTTTCTTAATCTTATAATTTATCGAATCGAAGTCTTCAAAATTTTTGAGGCAGGCTTCAATGCTTTGCTTAAGCTCATTATTATTCAAAACGAATTCATTTTTTAGAAGAGATTTAAAATTGTTAAATAAACCGAAAAAAATCAGATTATTATTTTTTTTAAAAGGTAAGTTGACGTTTTCGAGCTTTTCGGGAAAAGGGACTGTTGTATTTCTTATCTCAAGCGCCAGGAGATTTTTCGAATAATAATCGCCGATGATCTGGTATTCATCCTTGTATCTTTCATACACATCTTTAAAAGAGAGGCTGATAATCTGACTAATCAAATCACGTTTACAGGATTTAAGATTAATTGCAGACCGAAATGAAACTTCGGCCATGTAATTTTATTTGAATGAATCTGATCTATTTTACTAATAAATTCAAAGCCGAGCTGTGTCCAAATAAAATAAAAAATTTAAATTAAACTACTATCCCTTTTGACAGCCTCAGGATATTTTTTAATTCAGCTGCTGCCGCTGTAATATTATCGGTTTTAAAAATTGAAGACCCGGCAATAAAAACATCGCAGCCGGCTTTAAGGACAGATGCAATTGTTTCTTTATTGATGCCGCCGTCAACTTCAATTAAAAATTTTGCATTATATCTGGTTCTTAATCTTACAGTTTCTTCAATTTTTCTTATTGAATTAGGTATAAATTCCTGATTACCGAATCCCGGGTTTACCGACATTACTAAAACCTGGTCAATGTACTCGGCAATATAAGCTAACGATTCAACAGGCGTCGACGGATTTAATGCAACACCGGCTTTCAAACCTAATTCTTTTATTCTTAAAATAGTGCGGTTCAGATGAACCGCCGCTTCCTGGTGAACAATAATATGATCCGCCCCGGCTTCGGCAAATTGCTCCAAATATCCATCCGGATTTGAAATCATTAAATGCACATCGAGAGGAAGCTTTGTTATTTTTCTGGCAGCTTTGATAATCAGCGGACCGAAAGTAATATTCGGTACGAAATGACCGTCCATTACATCACAGTGAATCCAATCGGGATCCGCCATTTCAGCTAAACGGATCTGCTGCGATAAGTTTGAAAAATCGGCAGACAATATTGATGGGGCTAAAAGAGACATTATTCTTCTATACTTTCCTTTCCTTGCGGGGAATCGGCTGCCTGTGTTACAAATAAATCGACAGCTTCTCCCGAATTTACTTTATTTCCGCTGCTCGGGTATTGATCCAGGATAGTATTCGGCAGCAGAGAATATGATCTTTGGTAATTGATCTTACCGACTTTCAGAGCATTATTCGACAAAATCTTTCTAGCTTCCGCTAAAGATTTACCAATTAAATCCGGAACAATTATTTCTCCTATATCCGTTCCCGAACTGATTGATACCGCTACTGTGTTTCCTTTTTTGAGCTTTGTTCCCTCTTCATACTGCTGGTCGAAAATCACACCTTTCGGCTGGGCAGACGGTACCTCATCGATGCTCCCCAATTTTAATCCTATTCTTTCCAATGAAAATTTTGCATCCCGCACCGACTTTCCTCTAAGAAGAGGAACTCTGACTACCGGTTCGCCACCGCTTATAAAAATATATATTCTTCTTCCGTGTTTTACTACTTTTCCCGCTTCAGGCCTTTGCAGCATTATAGTCCCTTTTGGAAAATGCTCATCATATGAAGTATCTCCTACTACCGGTTCAAGCTTAAACTTTTTCAGCACATCCGAGGCTTCTTCTTTGTTTAACCCGGTTAATTTCGGAACCACAACCTCGGGCGAACTTACATACCAGGGAAGGAGCACACGGTCAATCAGGAGAAGCAGCACTATTAAACCCAGC
>CAYSGP010000094.1:0-3817 GCA_964430095.1 uncultured Ignavibacteriaceae bacterium | reverse complement strand
AATTTGACCAAGCCCTTCTATTACATTATTATACTGAAACCTGAAAAAGCCCTGAACATAGAAGAAATCATCCGGCCATTTTAACCTTCTTCCTACTCTTGCGGTTCCACCCGACTGCCGGAGGTTGTAGCCGTAAGCCTGGTGTGTATCGAAAAGCTCTAATCCTACAAGTGTAGGAGTATCGAAGAGCCATGGTTCGGTAAAGCCGACTGTAAAGGTTCTATAAAGAGCCCCTACTCCAAACTGCCAGCTGAAATTAACAATTTGGCCGCCGCCGAGTGAAAATGGTTCCGCAATGGAGAAGTTGGTTAAAGTAACACCGATAGAGCCGCTGACGCCGTAATACCCGCTGTAGCCTACAGAAGCATTGAGGTAATCTGAAGATTTTTCTTCAACATTAAATGTAATATTAACCGTGCTGTCGTTCGGCAGATTATGCTCGATTCCGCCGGGTCCGTACAGCTTTTCTGCATTAAAATATTGAAGATTTGCAAGCTGCTGAACGCTTCTTAAGAGAAAAGCCTTGTTATAATAATCTCCGGGTACCGTATAAAGCTCTCTCCTAATTACCTTATCTTTGGTTTTATCATTTCCGCTGATACCGACACTTCCGAATCTAAATTGATTCCTTTCCTCAAGCTTAATAAATAAATCAACAGAATCATCAGCCACTTTTACTTCACTGGGCTGGAGGTTAAAAGTCAAATAACCGTTATCCAGATAAAGATCGGAAATGGAATTCTGCTTCTCGTTTCCTCTTAAATTTTGTTCATACTTCTGGTAATCGAATATATCTCCTTTTCTAAAATCCAGCCTTTCATTTAAAACTTCTTCTGGATAAATAGTGCTTCCGCTCCAAAATATATTCCTAACCTTGTACTGCGGACCTTCGGAAACATTCATAACAATTTCCAGATCTCTATTCTCATCGGAATATATCAGGGAATCGGATACAATCTCGGCATCCCTGTAGCCGTTCTTCCTGTAAAAATCAATAATTTTCTTTTTATCATCTTCATATTTCTTTTTATCAAACTTTGCACTGCTCCAGAATTTCCACCAGCTAGATTCTTCAATATCAGCCATTTCACCTTCAAGATCACCTTCATCAAAAGCTACGTTCCCTTTAAATTCAATTTCCCTGACAATCACCTGATCATTTTCCTGAATTACCATTTTTAAAAGAAAGCGATCATTTATTCGTGCAATTAAATTTGAGTATTGAATTTCATCCTTTTCATATTCCAGAGTGTACTCATCGGACAGATCCTTTTCATATCTCCAAATAACATTTATTTCATCATCCGTCGTATCAGCAGTGTAATAAGTATACCTTTTAATATCTATTTTTGCATTCAGGTATCCTTCTTCCTCATACAGCTTAAGGACTGAAAGCTTAAGATTAGCAATTTCCTGGGACTTGAGAATAGCACCCCTTACAAAGTTAATTTTTTTCTCGATATCCTCAGTATCTATTTCATCATTTCCTTCGATTACAACCTTTTCAACCCGGGGAAATTCCTGCACTTTGATTATCAGAAAAATACCATCCGCCACATGCTTATCGATAATAATCTGAAGATCATAAAAAATATTTAATGCATATAGTTTCCTGATTGCATTTAAAGTCTGATCTCCGGGTATTTGTATTTCATCCCCGATTTTTAGACCGCTGCTGGAAATAATAGTGCCGGCATCGGTTGTTTTATTTCCCTCAACTGAAATACCGAGAATCTTATAACTTACTTTATCTGCCTGAGAAGAAGCGCTCCCGCAAATAATTAATAATAAAAGAATTATTTCCCCGGTTAAATGATAAAAAGATCGAAATGAAAATAATTTTTTAAAGAAGGGCTTGAACATTCACTAAACCTTTATTATTCTTTTTTAATTGTTCGCTTACTTTCCCGAATCTTCTCTCCCTGGTTTGAAAGCTTCTTATTGCTTCATACAAATATTTTCTCCGGAAATCAGGCCAATAGACATTTGTAACAAAAAACTCGGTATATGCAATCTGCCATAGAAGAAAATTGCTCACACGGAATTCCCCGCTGGTTCTAATCAGCAGATCCGGATCGGGAATATCTTTAGTTGTTAAGAACCGGGAAAAAAGCATTTCATTAATATCGTCTTTTTTTATTTCGCCTTTAGCGGCAAGTTCGGCAATCTGTTTTACCGCTTCGAGCAGCTCCCATCTTCCGCTGTAGCTGAGAGCGAGGTTTAAAATCATTTTTTTGTTATTCTTTGTTTTTTCAATAGCATCATAAATCCCTTTTTGAACCTCAAGCGGAAAAGAATTGCTGTTGCCTATTATGGCAAGTTTTATATCATTCTGATTAAGCTCGTCGGCTTCATTTCTAAGGCTTTTAAGAAGCAGGCGCATTAAAGTTGATACTTCATCTTTCGGTCTCTTCCAGTTTTCGGTAGAAAAGGTATATAAAGTAAGATATTGAACCCCAAGCTGTGCACAAGCTCTTACAATATCACGCACCGACTCAATCCCGATTTTATGCCCGGCTGCACGGGGTAATCCTCTTCTCCGCGCCCATCTGCCGTTGCCGTCCATTATGATTGCGATGTGTACTGGAATTTCCCCGGATTTTTTTAGTTCTTCCTGAATCCTTTGGTCTGCCGATGATTCGGTTTTACTCAATTCCAACCTTAATAAATGATAAAACGTGTAAAATTAAACTTCTCGTTTTTCAATGTCAAGAAATTTCAAATTTACATATTATAAACGATTTTGATATTCAAAATAACAAATAGAAGGTCTATTATGAAAGGTAAAAATGTATGTTGGATAAAAAAAAAGAGCGGCTGCAATTTCTTCCTGCCGCTCATCTATGGAGAGAGTGATTATTTAGGAAAAAAGAACTTTTTCTTTAAAATTATGTTTTCTTTTTACTTCAACCGGTCTGTCGATAATTTGAAATAAACGGATATTCTTTTTTACTTCATTATCCAGAGTTTCAATCAATGCTTTGGCATTTTTGTAAATGGTTTCATCGGCACCGATAAAAAGCTTAACCTGCTTATTTGTAAATCTTGTCTGCCTTGTTGCCAAAAAAACAATCTTCTCTTTAATTTTGGCATTATTCATATCATTTTTGGTTAAGGTTAAACCGATTGCATAGCTGTCCTTATACCTTGCAATAATATCTACATCAAAATTGCCGACTTTTGCAGGTTCGGGAAGATAAGTCCCAAATTTCCTTCTTATAGTCAGGTATCCGTTTTTCCAGAACTGCTCTACCAGCAAATCAACGCTTTTTCTTTTCATCATTTCCATTTTAACCTCCTAATTCAAACCCATATTCCGGCACATGTAGGCGGGCAAAATCGGTATAAGCGGAGTAAATCTAACATTATTTAAAATCCTGATATTGCTTATTTTTTTGTACTCGAACTTCTTTATTTCTTTTGAATTATGAGCCCGTCCGTACAAAACTTTTTTCCCGTTTTTATTGTAAGAAATAAAATAAGGATCGAGTATTACTTCATTTGATAAGTAGATAAATCTTATTTTATTCCTGTTTTTAATTGCATTTGAAAACAATTCTGATTTCATAAATACTCCATTAATTGAACCAGCGTATAACGCCTATTACTTTTCCGATTATCGAAAAATCTTTTGTTTCTTTTACTTCGATAGGTTTATATTTTTCATTTTCGGGAATCAGTCTTATCAAATTATTTTTCTTCTGAAATGTTTTTACGGTTACCTCATCATCAATTCTTGCTACAACTATTTCTCCGTTCGAAGCATCTTTTTTCGGTGAGACAATTACCAGGTCTCCCTCAAATATGCCGGCATTTA
>CAYSGP010000093.1:0-2562 GCA_964430095.1 uncultured Ignavibacteriaceae bacterium | reverse complement strand
TTTCTCAAGACGGATGAATTCAATTGCTTTTTCCGTCGTTTCCATATAGGAGCTGGTTAATCCTGCCTTGAACACCATCTTTATGTTAACATATTCACCCAGCCAATCCCAGTCATAGAACATACCGGTTTTTGCATCCGGGTAACTGTTCCGGATTAAATTAAAAATAGTCGGAAAGTAACCGTCATTATCTTTTGCTGTGGGATTTATCGGATGACTGTTGAAAAGCCAGTGGTCATCAGTGACTCCTGTTTGTTCAGGACCTGCACCGGACAAATGTGAAGCCCAGTTTGGCGCACTTTCAGTCGGAAACATTGCCCGTGTATTCAACGAAATAGCCCCATCCTGGAGGAGCTGGTTGATGTTAGGTGTTTGAGAATATTGAAATCCGTCGGATGAAACTCCGTCTATTCCGACCAATAAAACATGTTGGTTATTCTGAGCATATAAATTACCACAAATCAGTGGAAAAATAGAAAAAACTATTATTATGAGCTTAAAAATTTTCAGCTTCATTTTGCTAATACCTAAAAAATTAATTTGAATTTCTATTTGTCTTTACGCTCTTTAATTTATAATCAAATTATATTAATTTCAACAATGAAAATATTATCATATTTATTAATAACATTCTCGTTTTTGGTCCTTTTTTCTTCCTGTTCAGGGGAAAAAAATGATAATCTGAAGCAGGGTGAATGGAGAGGAGTGCTTTTAATAGACAAAAACGATGAATCCGCAGAGTTACCGTTTAATTTCTCATATACAAAATCAGACGGGGGAAAATCTGAAATTATAATAACAAATGCAGATGAGAAAGTAAGCACAAATGAAATAATTTTCAGCGGTGATTCCATTTTTATTAAAATGCCGGTTTTCAAAGATGAAATAAGGGCTAAAATAATGAGCGAAGACTCTCTTTCAGGGCAGTATTATCACTTCGGAAGCAGAAGTCAGTACTCATTCGGATTTAATGCCTCCGCCGGCAAGAAGCAGAGGTTTACCAATGCCGATAAAACACCCTCACTTGATATTTCCGGCAGGTGGGAAACAACCGTTCAGCCCGGGGATTCCGACGAATACAAAATCATAGGTGAATTTTTGCAAAGCGGAAATCATCTCACGGGAACATTTCTTACAACTTCAGGTGATTACAGGTATCTTGAAGGTGCAGTCTCGGGAAACGATGTAATGCTTTCCTGTGCAGATGGTTCGCATACTCTTCTTTTTAAAGCCATAATATCAGCTGAGGGAACACTTGAGAATGGAGTGCTTATCGGAGGTCCCACCTGGCGTGAAAAATGGCGGGCAGTCAGGAATGAGAAAGCCGTGCTTCCCGATCCGGAAAAACAATCTGCAGTTAAGGAAAATACCGGGGAAATCAATTTTACTTTTACTGATTTAAATAATAAGAAAGTCAGTCTCAGCGACGAAAAATATAAAGGTAAAGCCGTGATTGTTCAGATAATGGGTTCCTGGTGTCCTAATTGCATGGACGAGACTAAACTATTTGCTCAGTTATTTGAAACATATAAACCGAAAGGACTGGAAATTATCGGACTGTGCTTTGAATCAAAAGATTTTGAAGAGTCTAAAACAAGAATTGAGAGATTTGTCCGGCAATTAAATGCAAAATATGATTTTCTTTATGCCGGAGAAGTGGGAATAAATTCCATTTTTGCGCTACTTCCTTTTATGAAAGAATTTAGAGGATACCCAACTACATTATATCTCGACAGGAACCATAAAGTCAGGAAAGTTTTTACAGGTTTTTCAGGTCCGGGTACAGGAAAGCATTATGAGAAATTAAAAAATGACATAGTACAATACATAGAGGAATTAATAAAATGAGTAATGAGCAATGAACAATGAGATTCGTGAAAACAAATAAATTGTAGTCGCAGGTCTTCAGCCTGCGTAAACTTTTTATCTCCTTCCCAATCCCCTGATTGGGAAGGAACAACTCTTAATTATAAAATATATGAAAAAAATAACAGATTATCTGAAAAAAGAATTAAAATGGGTTGAGCCCTATTTATTAAAAAAAGAATATGAATTGCGCTCGGGAGAAGAGACTATTGCTAACTTAAAATTCAGGAGTTCCTTCGGGACACTTGCAACCGGAGAAAGTGAAGATGGATGCTGGACCTTTAAGCGGACGGGCTTTTTTAAAACAAAAATTACAATTCGGGAAAGTGACACAGATAAAGAACTAGGAATTTTCCTGAATGATTCCTGGAAAGACGGGGGTACACTCGAAGTCAATGACGGAAGAAGACTTTTATTTTCTGATCCATGACATCGGCCCGGAAGATTCACTGGCGCTTCTTTCGATGGCGTCTGTGGCGCAGTGGGAATATATCATTGATCTGGAATCCTGGCAGCGGGATGAAATGGACACCTCTGCCCTGACGAAATGGTTCAGGCTGCTGCTGCAGGCCAATCCCGGCCGCCTGACTGAATGGCTGATACAGGACAAACCCGAAATATTTGAATTCTATCTGTTTAAAAATATAGAGGTGATTGTCCGGGAGCACGATCAGGACCCATCGGATTTCGGCAAAG
>CAYSGP010000092.1:0-2894 GCA_964430095.1 uncultured Ignavibacteriaceae bacterium | reverse complement strand
ATTAAATAAGCAGCCGTTCTCCGGATTTTCTCATGCCGGGATTCGGAAGAACGTCGTTCAGGCATGATAGCCGATTCTGCCGCCTGTGCCGGATGAAGCGAAATATATAGCAGGCAGGACTCAAGGCGTTTTTGTCTGTTTCACAGCTTTAAGTCCAAAACAAAACAGACTATGTGTGTAGAAGTTTTATGGAGCTTAACTTCGGACGCGGGTTCGACTCCCGCCACCTCCACTCGATACTTGTTATTATCTTTTACGCTATAAATCCTGCTGATCTTAATGGTTCGGAATTTCGGTCATCAATGCCAACCCGGATGGATCAGTTATTCCTTATATAAATTCTCATTCCGGAAAAATCGAAAGTTAGAGAGTAAGGTCTGAAAAATGAATGGGATACTAAACCGCCTATACGGAAACCCTGTCCATATTCAAGCTCTGCAGGGAACAATCCAAAAGCACTTAATACCTGCGGTTGTTTTAATTCCCCAAGAGTAACTTCATCACAATAGAAAGGGGTGAAGGTTACTTTTCCCGCGCCGCCTATTCCTTCAGCAGTATCTTTCGGCAATTTGATATCTGCATGTTTAATTGTGGATTCAGGACATAAAAAACCGAATCCGGCTGCTCCGGTATCTACAAAAAGAAGCATTGGTTCGTGTTCATTTACTTTCCCCATGTCACTATTATGTGGTCACCGGACATCCAGAAAGGCATTGGGCAATTACCGGACGTCATTGAGGTTTCTTCAATAACAGATTTTTTTGGTTCAAGTATCAATTCGCCCTGGATGTAATTAATTGTACTCAGGAAATGGTACAGCAGCACCGTGCCTATGATCCCGTCAACTTTTCTGCCTCCTCCGGCAGCGGAAAAATTAGTTGTATTTAATATATGAACGGGTACATTTTTGATGACCAGCTGATCAAGGCTCAATGAATCAACAGTTCCGTGTACATAGAGTGCTTTTTTCCCGCCTGCAAAAGTACCTGTTTCCTCCCCAAATACTTTTACTTTTAATTTATCTGAAATTTCAGAATTTATAATTACTTCCGATGCACCGGTATCCAGCAGGAAATATAAAGATTCACTATTATTTACTCTGAGTTCAATTAAAGGCAGAGGGTCAGTAGATATAAATTTTATTCTAAATGTTTTTTCAGGATTGCTGAGTTCATACGGTATTTTATTATGAAAACTTTCAAGTTTCTTTGCAAAAGAATCTCTCCCCAGAGAACGCAATATCTGAGCCGCTTTTTGAAATTTATCTTGCCTATAGTATGCTTCGGCAAGCAACAATCCGGCTTCTCTCATATCAGATGAGATTTCAATTAATTTTAAAAGTATTTCTTCAGCAGAACCGGGTTTATTTGATAACAAAGCAATTTTGCTTAAATGAAGCAATGCATGGGTGTTGCACGGATCCTCATCAATTACTTCCAAATAAAGAGAGTTTGCACTATTAAACTCCCCTTTATTAAATATCTCTTTGGCAGTGTTCAGTTTTTGTTGAAGAACCTGGCCATTTAGTTTATAGGAGACTGATACTAAAACCAGAATAGTTATTATTAAAAAAATTTTCATGAACAAACCTCTGTTTATTGCCTGGTATTTAGACTTTAAAGATCAGAAAATGTTCAATAAACAATTGATAGGTTGAACTTTAACAGTTATAAAGATGCAGTCGAACATGAATTCCAAATAAAAAATTCTCTTATTCTGATAAACTTTTGTGAAGAACTCCCTTAAATACAAAAAGATTTATATTATAATTCGTGCAAATTAGTGTAATAATTTTTTTATGGATGGATTCTTGACTAAAGCCTAATAAATTCCTAACTTACACGAGAAAGTAATATATTCTGCTATATCTTAAAAACTAAGAGGAATGAATTAAGATGAAATCAATAGGAAGCGGGAAGAAGTAATTTTTATAGGATAGTTCTTTTTTTCGTAACACATATATTTTAATACTTTTTACATAATAAGAAATGAACAAACCTATTGATAATGAGAAACAAATCGATCCTCAATTAATCCCCGGTTTTACCCTCAGAAATGGATATAAAATACCCTGCATCGGGCTTGGCACATTTGGTTCAGATTCTGTTCATCATGAAATCGTTGCTGAAACTGTTCGAAAGGCTATTTGCAGCGGTTACAGACACATTGACTGTGCTTCAGTTTATGATAATGAAAAACAAATAGGAAATGTTCTTAATCAACTATTTAAAAATGAATATATATACCGGGATGATCTATGGATTACTTCAAAAGTATGGAATGATATGCATGAAAGAGTTATTGAATCATGCCGGCAGTCTTTAAAGAACCTTCAGATAGAATATCTTGATTTATATCTTGTTCACTGGCCTTTCCCAAATTATCATCCGCCGAAGTGTGATGTTTCATCCCGCAGTCCGAATGCAAGTTCATATATCCATGAAAATTATATGAAGACCTGGAGACAGATGGAAAAACTGGTTGAATCAGGTTTAGTAAAAAATATTGGTACATCTAATATGACTATTCCAAAGCTGAAACTCCTGTTGAGAGATGCAAAAATAAAACCGGTATGTAATGAGATGGAGCTGCATCCGCATTTCCAGCAGGAAGAGTTATTTAATTTTTGTATAAAAAATTATATTCAGCCGATAGCATACTCCCCTTTAGGTTCACCAGGCCGGCCTGAGCGTGATAGAACGGCTGCCGATACTGTTGACCTTGAAGATCCGGTAATAATAAAAATTGCTGCACGATTGAATGTATCCCCGGCTGCTGCTGCAATTAAATGGGCAATACAGCGCGGTCAAATTCCAATTCCGTTTTCTGTTAATCATTTCTTTGAGAATATTGAGGCGGCAGTAAATATCCATTTGACCGAAAATGATATGAAA
>CAYSGP010000091.1:0-11214 GCA_964430095.1 uncultured Ignavibacteriaceae bacterium | reverse complement strand
AACCGGATTGATGAAACTATTGTCTTCAGGAATCTTGACAGGGAAGATATTATAAACATCATCGATATCGAAATAAAGGACCTTCTCAAGAATATACATGACAATAAAATGGAGTTTGATCTTGATGATTCGGCTAAAAGTTTCCTGGTTGAAAAAGGATTTGATCCGAAATTCGGTGCAAGACCATTAAGAAGAGCTATCCAAAAATATCTTGAGGACCCGCTGGCAGAAGAAATACTGCGCGGAACCTTTAAAGAAGGAGCAAAAATAGTTGCTAAACATTTCGAAAATATGGATGAAGTGACTTTTATTGAAGAAGGTTCCATTGATATTCCCGATAAGGAAAAGGAAAAAACAGATACCAGCGAAGCATAAAATCTGCAAAAAATATCCAAATTGATTAAAAGCGTATTATTTTTGATACGCTTTTTTTTATTTTTATATTGTAATGATTGAAAAACTTTTCGGAGGGCCTTTGAATATCTTAAATAAAAAAGAAATTGATGACAAATTAAAAGAATTAAAAGGTTGGAGTTTTACAGATATCCAGATTGGAAAAGAATTTAAATTCAAAGACTTTAAAGCTGCGTTGGATTTTGTTAACAGGATCGGAAAGGCAGCCGATGAAATGAATCATCATCCCGATATTTTATTGCATTCCTGGAATAAAGTTAAAATCACGGTTTCCACTCATAGTGAGGGTGGAGTTACTGACAAAGATTTTCAATTAGCCGAAAAAATTGAAGGCTTGATTAATGCCTGATCGCCTGGAAGCGCTTCTTCAATTCTATGAAAAAGACCCCTCCGACTCATTCGTAATTTATGGTATTGCTCTGGAATATATTTCAAGGAAAGAACTAGATAAAGGGGAAGAGTTTCTTAAGATCTTAATTAAAAATGATCCTAAATATGTTCCGGCTTATATGCAGTATGCCCGCCTCAAAGAAAATCTTAATGAGATTGAAGAAGCAAAAAAATTATACTTGATGGGGATTAATGCAGCCAAAGAAATAGGAGATAATGAAGCCATTAAGGAAATGGAGGAATTTTTAGATGAACTCGGATGAACAAAAAATCCTTGACATCTTCAGTAAAACAGGAGCTCTGCTGGAGGGGCATTTCTTGCTTACAAGCGGAAGACACAGCAATGTTTATTTCCAATGCGCCAAAGTTTTGCAATACCCCGATTACTGCGAAATGATTTGCAGATATATTGCCGATCATTTTAAATCATATGGAATTGATACTGTTATTTCTCCCGCAATCGGGGGAATAATTGTCGGGCAGGAAGTTGCACGGCAGTTAAATAAAAGATCGATCTTCGCTGAAAGGGAAGATAAAGCATTAACACTAAGACGGGGTTTTTCTTTAGAGCAAGGGGAAAGAGTTCTTGTCTGTGAAGACGTGGTTACAACCGGCGGATCTGTCTTTGAAGTTATTGAAATTGTAAAAGGAAGCGGCGCTGTAGTGGAAGGAGTCGGTTTTATTGTTGATCGGAGCAACACTAAAGTAAATTTCAGATTTCCTCAGTTCAGCGCCGTTAAGATTGATGCGGTATCTTTTTCTCCGGAAGAATGCCCTCTCTGCAAAAAGGGAATTCAGCTGGTTAAACCCGGTTCAAGAAAAATAAAATAATATTTGCTGACTAACATGAAAACTGGAACTATCATTTTATTGCTGCAGCTTTCTTTATCTGCTCAAAATAATTTTGACGATTTTTTCCTGAATAAAACTTTAAGAATCGATTACTATCACACCGGTAATCATGATTCCGATTACTATTCAATCGATCAACTAAAGGAAGAGCCGTTCTGGGGCGGGTCCACAAAAAATTTGATTGATAATTCCAATATCGGGGCATATAAATTCATTATGTATGATTTTAAAACCGGTAAAGAAATCTTTTCCCATACCTACTCTACCCTTTTTGATGAATGGCAGACTACTGCCGAGGCAGATTCAACAGATAAAAGCTTCAGTGAAACAATTACTGCCCCTTTTCCAAAAAATAAAGTGAAGATTGAATTTTTCAGCAGGAACAGGAAGAATATTCTTATTAGAAAATTTGAATATTCAATAGATCCTAAAAATTATTTTATTTCTGCTGAAAGAAATAAAGAATATAAAAATTTCCAAGTACAATACTCGGGAAATTCGGCGGAGAAAGGTGATATTGTAATTCTTCCCGAAGGCTACACTGAGCACGAAATGAATAAATTTAAAGAGGACTGCAAAAGATTCGCAGGATATTTATTCAATGCAACACCGTTCAGAGAAAATAAAGATAAATTTAACGTTTGGGGAGTAGAGGCCCCATCAGATGATTCAGGAACTGATATTCCCCGAGAGAAAATCTGGAAAAAAACGATTCTGAATACAAACTTCTATACATTTGATCTCGAGCGCTATTTAATGACTGCAGATAATAAGTCGGTGCGTGATTTAGCGGCAAATGCGCCTTATGATCAAATATATATACTGGTAAATACCGGTGAATACGGAGGAGGATCGATTTATAATCATTATTCTGTCTGCGCAAGCGATAATAAATATTCGGAATATATTTTTGTTCATGAATTCGGACATGGGTTTGTTTCTCTCGCCGATGAGTATTACACATCGGATGTTGCATATAAAGATTTCTATCCTCTCGATATTGAGCCTCTTGATCCTAATTTAACTACTTTAGTTGATTTTAATTCAAAGTGGAAGGATTTAGTTGCAGATTCCATACCGATTCCTACTCCTTCTATTGAAAAGTATAAAAACAGCGTAGGTGCTTTTGAAGGAGGAGGATACATGGCGGAAGGAATATACAGACCAATGATGGATTGTACTATGAAATCAATTTCCATTGATAACTTTTGTCCTGTCTGTAAAAGAGCTATCCGGCAGATGATTGATTTCTATACTGAATAGACATTCTCTAAAAACTAATTCGAGCAATTTTTTTAATTTCGCAATTCAGCCTTTTTAAAATATTAATGGATCAGAAAAAATTATATAAAACCGTAGAAGCCATTGCTTCACAGAATTTTGCTTCCGAGCAGGAAATGCTTGTCTCGGTTCTCAATCAGCTGATTGAGCATGAGGGGATCAATATAACCGGAGGGAGGATCTGGAAGCTAAACCCGGATGATGTAACTTATGATTTAGTATTTCAAACAGGAAAAGTGGAAAAGATCGATCCGGGATTTCAGCTGAAAATAGACGGGTATCCCCAATTCGAGATCCTGGGTAAAGAAAGAACAATTTTGGGGAACGAAACAAATGAAACATTGAGGCAAAAAGGAATCTTCAAATACTCTGCAACAGGAGTGGGAGATAAAATTAAGATCGATAAAAAACCTTATTATGAATACTTACTGGCATTTAACAGCGATGATATAAATGAAGAATTCCGGATAACACTCAATATAATTGCAACCGCAATAACTTCGCAGATAAAGCAGAAAAGATATTCATTAAGGGCAAAGCTTCTTAAAGCCGATCTGGATAAAGCAAGAGAGCTTCAAAAAAGTATTTTGCCTGCGCATGAATACCGTTTCTGTAACTATGAGTTATTCGGTATAACAAATCCGGCTGAAATAGTGGGAGGCGATTTCTTCGATTACCTGGAAATCGGCGACGACCTGGACAGGTTTGGTGTTGTTGTGGGTGATGCGGCGAGCAAAGGAGTGAGCGCTGCTGCAGAAGCAATGTATATCTCCGGTGCAATGCGGATGGCAAGCAATTTTGAGATAAAGATTTATCCGTTAATGAAAAGGATGAATCAATTGGTAAATAAAATTTTTGCCGATGATAAATTTGCATCGCTGTTTTACGGTGAGCTTTCAAATGATAAAAGCGGTTTATTCCTGTATGCAAATGCAGGTCATAATCCCCCGATCTTTGTAAAGAAAGATTCGGATGAAATAATAACATTAAATCCTACCGGGCCTGTCCTGGGCCCTTCACCTAATGCAAAATATTCCGTAGAAAATATTAATTTTTCCAAAGGAGATGTTTTATTAATTTACTCCGACGGAGTAACTGAATCCAATGATTCGGAATTCAATGATTACGGCGAAGCGAGATTATTAGAATTATTAAAAAAAGTGAAACATTTGTCTCCAAAAGAAATTACCTATTCTGTATTGAATGATGTGATAGCATTTTCCAAGAATGCACAATATTCGGATGACAAAACTTTAGTGGTAATTAAAAGAATAAGCTAAGAAGCCCCTCTAAATCTCCCCAAAGGGGAGACTTAAATTACAAGTATTTATACTCATTTTATTCTATTATAGTATTTAATATTTTTTAATTGAATTAATTCTGGAAATGAAAAAAAGGATTAAAATGATTAAATCTATAAATCCTGCAACGGATGAAGAAATAAAAGTCTATAAAGAGATGTCGGAACAGGAAGTCTCAGGCATTATTGACGGTTCTTATAAATCTTTTCTTAACTGGAAAGAGAAATCTTTTTCCGAAAGAGCCGGGAAGATGAAAAAAGCTGCTTCCCTATTAAAGGACCGTAAAGAAAATTTGTCGAAGCTGATGACTCTTGAAATGGGGAAACCGATTAAGCAATCGAGAAGTGAAATAGAAAAATGTGCGTCGGCTTGTGAATTCTTTGCAGAAAATGCCGAAAGCTTTTTGAAGGATGAGGTTATCAAGACTGATGCTTTAAAGAGCTTTGTAGCATTCGAGCCGCTTGGAGTAATACTCGCAATCATGCCCTGGAATTTTCCGTTCTGGCAGGTTTTCCGCTTCGCGGCTCCGAACCTAATGGCAGGTAACGCGGGAATATTGAAACACTCTTCAAATGTAACGGGATGTGCTTTGGCAATTGAAGAAATTTTTAAGGAAGCCGGATTTCCAGAAGGTCTATTCAGGACGTTAATAATTTCTTCAAAGAAAATAGAGGGAATAATAAAAAATAAATTTGTTCAGGCAGTAACTTTAACGGGAAGTGTACCTGCCGGGAGAGCAGTTGCTGCGGCTGCAGGCTCTATGCTGAAAAAAAGTGTACTCGAGCTTGGCGGCAGCGATCCCTATGTTATACTCGAAGATGCTGATCTTGAAAAAGCTGCGGAAACATGCGTGTCTTCCCGGTTAATAAACAGCGGACAAAGCTGTATAGCAGCAAAAAGATTTATTGCGGTTGAAAAAATATATGGAGATTTTGAAAAACTTTACATCGAAAAAATGAAACAAAAAAAGATGGGAGATCCTCTCGAGGAGACAGTTGAAGTGGGACCACAAGCAAGAGCCGACTTAAGGAATGAACTTCATGAACAAGTTTTAAAAAGTATTTCTAAAGGTGCAAAAGCTGTTCTCGGCGGTAACATTCCGGATCGAAAAGGAGCATTTTATTTTCCCACCATTCTTTCTAATGTTTCTCCCGGAATGCCTGCATACCAGGAAGAATTATTTGGTCCGGTCGCTTCCTTAATTAAAGCAAAAAATGAAGATGAAGCAATCAGAATAGCAAATGATACCGCCTTTGGTTTGGGCGCTGCTGTATATACGTCCGATATAGAACGCGGTGAAATGATTGCAAAAAAAAAATTGGACGCAGGAAACTGCTTTATAAATGACTTTGTCAGATCCGATTCGCGGCTTCCTTTTGGAGGCATAAAAGAATCCGGTTACGGGAGAGAGTTATCTTATTTTGGAATAAGAGAATTTGTAAATATCAAAACGGTTTACCGAGGATGAAGAGAATCAAGAGAGTAAGTTCAAGATTAAGTTCAAGTTCAAGTTTAAGAAATGCAAACGGCTTAAACTTCTTGAACACCTGAACTTAAACTTGAACCTGAACTTGAACTCAAACTTGTACACATATGCAGGATACAATTAAACAACTTCCATATTATCTCTCTTCCCCTGATTCTATTTTGGAATCGGGAGAATTATTAGCTCTAGTGCAGAAATTAGCAGTAGCAATTTTAATCGGTGCATTTATAGGTTTAGAACGAGAACATTCCAGGCCTGAAAATGAGAAAACTTTTGCAGGGATCAGGACCTTCTCATTGATTTCAATTTTTGGATTTTTAGCCGCTCTTATTTCAACCATAACAACACCTTGGGTTTACTTTTCACTTTTTATAGGATTTGCTTCACTTGTTATTACCTCTCATATTTTTTCCGCAAAGGAGGGTAAAATGGGAGGAACAACTGAAGTAACCGCATTTATAGTTTTCATTTTAGGATCCTTGGTGATGTGGAACTTTACTATTTTAGCCGCAGTCATTGGGGTGGTCGTCACATTATTTCTTACCTTAAAAATTCAGCTTCATGCATTTGTCGGAAAAGTAAGTGAAGAAGATCTTTATGCCGCGTTAAAACTTGCCATCATTACAGTAATAATCCTCCCTTTGCTGCCGGATCAAACCTATGGGCCTTTTAACATTTTAAACCCGCGGCTTATTTGGTACATGGTAATTTTTGTAAGCGGCATCAGTTTTATCGGCTATCTTTTAATTAAAATGTACGGACAAAATAAGGGGGTTGTTATTACCGGACTTCTGGGAGGAATGATATCAAGCACTGCAGTGGCATTCACATTTTCCCGTAAAAGTAAAGAGCTGAAAGGATTAAGTTTGAATTTTGCGGCAGGGATAATATTAGCTTCAACAATAATGTTTCCCAGAATATTTGTCATAGTTTTAGTCTTCAGTAAAAGCCTTCTCGGCAAACTTTGGATTCCGCTGCTGCTTCCGACAATTGCAGGAATATTAATTACTTATTTATACTCTAAAAAATTTAAAGAGAGGCAAAATCAGCAGGTAGAATTTAAAAATCCGTTTGTGCTTAAATCGGCTTTATTATTCGGATTAGTTTTTGCCGTTGTGATTTTCGTTTCAAAAGCTGCTCAGGTTTATTTCGGAAACAACGGAATATATGCCGCAGGTGTACTCGCCGGTTTGACCAGCGTGGATGCAATAGTGCTCACCTTGTCAAGATTATCAGGTTTAAATGAAAACGTTGCTGTTTCCGGAATTATTATGGCTGCTATTGCCAATACAATAGTGAAGGGAATTATTTCGATCTTTCTCGGAACAGAGCCGCTGCGAAGATACGTGGTTATCGGATTAGGTATACTTGCTTTTATTACGGCAGCTGCATTAGCATTAACTGCAGCAGTAGTTAAATGAATGTACTCCAAATTCGAAATGACAAAAACGAATCCCAAATAAAATCCAATAGTCGAATTTCAGCTCATCAGAAGCTTAAACTATAACTTATTTATTCATAGTCTAAAATAAAGAAGGGGATACAAATTTAAAGCCGATCTTTTTGTATTTAATTATTTCAGGATCCAGGAGAAAATAATTTTGTACGGTTGTTAAGATATTTTTTTTCTCTTTGGTATCTGTAATCTTTCTAAATCTTGAAATAATATTTTCCGCCGCGGATCCCTCAATTAATTCCAGCGAGCTTTTCTTAAGGAAATTTAATTTTCTTTTTTCAAACTCTTTTTCAATAAAAGGAAAAACTGCCGATGAGTATAAGCCGGAATTATCGTCGATAATGAAAAATTTCAGATCAGGAAAATCAGTAAGAATTTCGCGCACCGAGGCTTTTAATCTTAAAGGTGAATAGCTTTCTTTAAAATTGTATTTTAATTCCGGTATTTCATCATTTAGCAGCAGCGCATATTCTTTCCCATATCTGCTGATTTTCCGGGCTTCTTCCGCCGACGCTTTTGATGGGATAAGAACTATCTTAAATAATTCGGGAGAACTTAGTAAAACAGAATCTTCTTTTTCATTAAGATTCAGAATATCAAGCAGCATGAAGCTGATTTCACCTGCATTTCTTTTTAAGTTAAAGTTGTATCTGAATTCAGCTGCCAGCTTTATCCGATTACCAGACGAAATTTTCAGTTTAGTTTTGCCGTTAATTCTTTCTTCTTCCGATTCGACATGAACATAATCTTTTTTAAAAGATTCATTAATTTCTCTCAAGATTAATATAACCGGTAGATCCGGGGGAAGATCAATTTTATAAGATCCATTGAGAGAATCATTTCTGTTAAGCCGTATTTTCTTTATCCAATTTGTATCCAAACCGAAATTAAAAACAGCAGTCCTGAATTTATTATCTATTTCTATTCCGCTTAATTCTTTTTCCTCCTTAACATTAGTGAGAAATATTTTATCAAGCACTAAATTCAGCAGAATAAGAATTACAGCAGTGAAAAAAAGAATATTAATTATCTTTCTCTTAGATGAGGGAAATTTTGGCAGGGCAGGTCTGATTAAATCTTTATTCAAGAAAACTTACTTATCCTTAAAACTTGGTTTTCTTTTTTCAAGAAAGGCGGCCGTTCCTTCTTTAAAATCTTCCGTACCGCAGCTCATTGCAAAGAGACTGGCTTCTAGCTGCATCGCTGTATTTGCGGGCATTTCATCAGCTGCATTAATGGCTTTAACAGCCAGTCTGGCCGCATTTGCAGGCTTAGAAGCAATTTTAGCTGCCGTCTCTACAGCTTTAGCAAGCAATTCATTTTGCTTATAGACTTTATTTACAAGTCCAATCCGGAAGGCTTCTGCTGCATCAATTGAATCTCCGGTTAAAATATATTCCATTGCTCGTCCGGAATTAATCAATCTAGTTAATCTTTGTGTACCTCCGAAACCGGGAATAATCCCAAGATTTAATTCCGGCTGACCGAATTTGGCATTTTCAGATGCAATTCTAAAATGGCACGCCAGTGCAAGCTCGCATCCGCCGCCGAGTGCATATCCGTTTACTGCAGCAATAACCGGCTTAGAAAAGTTTTCAATTAAGTTAAAAACTTCCTGACCTTTTTCCGAAAATATTTTTCCTTCAACGATATTCAGCCGGCTTAGCTCCTGAATATCTGCGCCAGCTGCAAAAGCTTTCTCTCCGGTCCCTGTTAGTATTACTGCCTTTATCATCTCATTTTTATCAATCTCGAGTAAAATATTTTTTAATTCTTCTATTGTCTCGCTGTTCAACGCATTAAGCTTTTCAGGTCGGTTAATGCTTACAACAGCAATTGCATCTTTAAATTCTATCAGTAAATTCTTGTTCATATTAAAAAACTATATATAAGGGAAGCCTGACTTTTAAATCCAAAGAAATAAATTGATTAGTATGAAAATAATTATACGATGCGAGTATTTCCATCATGAACATTGAAATACCGGCACCGGCACTGAAGCCGACTTTAGACTGATTTTCAGTATAATTATTTTTCCCGGATTCAACTTGGAACTCGTGCAGCTTCTGGTAATAAGAATAAGAGAAGGAAGCTTCAACTAATGGAATAAACAAAACAACATTTTCAAGCAGAGGTGGAAAATAATAGCGTACTCCTAAATTAACAGGAATGCTAATTGTTGAAAAAGTCGAATAATCTGTTGATTGATAAAAATCCTGTGATCCCGGGAACTGTTCAAATCCGAATTTTGCATATAAAAACAGAGGAAGGTACTCGTTATCCGTATATGCTATTTCAACATTAAATCCGAATCCGAGATCGGAAGTAGATGCGAATTCATCAACCGGCAATCTGGGCCCGACTCCGAATGCAATAAATAATCCTCTTGCTTTTTCCGCACTCCACAAATCAAAGGAAGAGATGAAAAAAAATGCCGCGATTAAAATTAAATTTCTTGCCGGCATTACTATTCTACTCGATGCGGAAGGAGAAAGAGAAAATTTCATCTGATTTTTTATTTGCTAATCTAAAATACAAAATTTAGGATTATCCAAAAATTAACCTATTCCCGGAATTTGTGAAATGTTTTTCGCTTCGCTGAAATGAAGCTTTGATTTAGAGCTTCTGCGGAGCGGAAGAGAAATAAAAATCATGATAATGATCAGCATCAAATAAAAAATGAGCAGATAAGGGGTAATTTCCTTATCGCTGACAAGGAATCCTTCCCAGCTTTTATATCTTGACGCGAATAAGATATTGACGATCAAAGCGGATTTAGTACCGAAGGCAAGAAAGTAGACCCAAAGTAAAGTAAACACCGAAATAGAAAACCAGTATATATTTTCAAAAAATTTTATCAGTATAGAACAGATAAATGCCGTTAGAAATAAAGCACATAAACCGGAATAATTTAATACAGGCTCAGCATTAAATTTCAAAGGGATAAATTCGAAAACAATTAGAAAAAAGATAAGAGATAACATGATAAGAAAAATATTCTTCTTACCGTAAGATGCAGAAACTAAAAACAAATAGAATAAAGCAACCTGAGGGAAATTCCATAATAAATAAATAGGATAATCGAAAATGGAAGAAAGTCCGAATTCGTAAAAGTGTTCGGGGTCTCCCTCCTTAATTATTTCAGTTAGAAAAGGGGAAACGGAAATAACCAAAAGGGGTATGAGAATCCACAAAAGCGGAAGGAATTTCCCTTTGTATCGCGGCTCTAAAAAAGTTTGTTTAAAAATTATGCGCTGTTCTTTTCTTAATATCAAGATTAGGGGAAGGAATAAGGCTATATGGAATCGGAATCCAAGAAGAATAAAATATGTATTATATTCAAAATATCTTAGAAAATATCCAATCGCATTTACTAAAATTATTATGAAAAGAATTAAACGAAATGACGATTTATAATTCACTTATTCTTCTATTTCCGCTTTCTTTAATTCAGTTCCAATCCCGTATTTATAAACAAGACGACCGCCGTGATCACCTGTTTGAAATACGAAATAAGCTCCTATTAAACCGAGCACCACGAATATATATTTAAAATTACCCGTAAATTTTTTCTTTATAGTAACGAAAGTTCTGATTACAAGCAAGGCTGCAAAATACCAGAGGGTGATTGTTGCATAATCCTCATGGTCATTAATTGCGCCGAACTGGATTATAGCTCCTTTCTCTTCCCAGCTGCTGGCAACGTTGTGAGCCTGCTCGCCTGTAAGAACCGCAGCTATTGCCGCCAATACGCCGAGAAATAAAACTAGGTGTGCAGATTTCGAAAAAAAATCTCTTTTAAAAACTGCACCGGTTGTTTCAAACAAAACATACAAAAGCAAAAGAGCTATGGGAAAATGTACAACTCTAGGATGAAATTCGGCTAAAAATTCCATTTTCTTCCTTTCATTTGGTTTTACTAACCTAGTATAAAATAAATAATTGTGGGGACACCTATTAAAAAAAATTATAAAAAGCTGAATAACTGCTTATAATTTACTTTCAATTACAAGATAGCCCTATTCAGTATTTTA
>CAYSGP010000090.1:0-12330 GCA_964430095.1 uncultured Ignavibacteriaceae bacterium | reverse complement strand
CAGGGCAGGTTGTTTTCTCTGCTGCCGATGCAGTGGCCTGGGCTAAGAAAGGAAATAAAGTGATTCTTGTCCGTGATGAAACGAACCCTGAAGACATTGAAGGAATGCGCGCTGCAGAGGCAATTCTGACTGCAAGAGGCGGCATGACTTCCCATGCAGCATTAGTTGCCCGCGGTTGGGGTAAATGTTGTATCGTTGGCGCCGGTTCTCTCAAATTAAACTATGAAGAAAAGTATTTTAGTGTTGGTGAACTTACTGTGAAGGAAGGCCAATGGCTTACACTTAACGGCACAAAAGGAACTGTATATCTTGGTGAATTGCCGATGAAAAAGTCTGCTGAAGAAAACCCCGACTTTCAGGCATTTTTGAAATTGTGTGACCAGGTTAGAAAGTTAAAGGTTAGGACAAATGCCGATACTCCTGAAGATGCTGCACGTGCTAGAGCATTTGGTGCAGAAGGCATCGGGCTTTTCAGAACCGAGCATATGTTTTATGGAAAAAACTCTGAAGAGCCGTTATTTCTTCTCCGTAAAATGATTCATTCACATACAAAAGCTGAAAGAGTTAACGCTTTGAATGAACTCTTCCCGTTTGTTAAAAATGATGTTAAAGGCACTCTTGATGCAATGAACGGATTCCCTGTCACATTCAGGACGATCGATCCGCCGCTGCATGAATTTGTGCCCACTAGAGTTGATGAAAGAGAAAAGCTGGCTTCAAGCCTTGGGATAAGTCTTGAAGAATTGAACAAGCGCGCCGATGCACTTCACGAAAATAATCCGATGATGGGACACCGCGGAGTTCGTCTCGGCATTACTTATCCGGAGATTACCGAGATGCAGGTTCGCGCAATCTTTGAAGCAACAGCAGAATTATTAAAAGAAGGAAAGAAACCTTTCCCCGAAATAATGATTCCCGTTACCTGCCACGTTAATGAAATCAATCATCAATATGAAATCATAAACAAAATTCATTCTGAGGTATGTGAAAAATTCGGACTGAAGAAGATTCCTCATATGACGGGAACGATGATCGAAATTCCCCGTGCAGCTTTAACCGCAGATAAGATTGCAGAAACTGCTCAATTCTTCTCATTCGGAACAAACGATCTCACGCAAATGGGATTTGGATTTTCGAGAGATGATATAGGTGGATTTTTGCCAGAATATCTTGATAAGAAAATTCTTCCCGAGGATCCGTTCCAGTCAATAGATCAGGATTCTATCGGCAAGCTGATGGAGATCGCAACTCAAGGCGGAAGATCAACAAGGCCCGATCTTAAAGTCGGTATTTGCGGTGAGCATGGTGGAGAACCTAAATCAATTGAGTTCTGCCATAAGATTGGTCTGAACTATGTAAGCTGCTCTCCTTTCAGAGTTCCGATTGCAAGGCTTGCTGCAGCAAGGGCGGTGCTTAATGAACCTTCTTCAAAACCGAAAGCTTCTGCAAAAAAATCCCCGAAGAAAAAGACTACTGTAAAGGAGAGAAAAAGATAAGCACCGGTTTAAATAAATTATATTGGAGGGAGAAATCCCTCCACAATTATTAATTATAATATTGAGGTAAATGAAGAATGAAATTATCAGACTTCAAATTTAACTTGCCCAAAAATGTAATAGCAAAACATCCTGCTAATCCGAGAGATAAAGCTAAATTGATGGTTTTAAATAAGGAGAAACAGGAAATTGAAAATAAAACTTTTGCAGATGTCGATGATTATATGGACAAGGGGGATGTTCTAGTTGTTAACGAGACCCGCGTTTTCCAGGCCCGGCTGTTCGGAAAGAAAGAAAAAACCAATGCTAAGATAGAAGTATTTCTTCTCCGGGAGCTTAATGCCACTGAGTGCATCTGGGACGTTATTGTTGATCCGGCCCGTAAAGTTAGAATAGGCAATAAAATTTATTTTAATGATAAGCTCTGGTGCGAAGTTATCGATAATACTACTTCTAGAGGAAGAACCGTGCGCTTTAATCAGCCGGGAAATGTCTATAAAGCAGTTGAAAAGATCGGGCTTACTCCGCTTCCTCCTTATATAAAAAGAGAGCCGGAGCCCGATGACAAAGAGAATTACCAGACAGTTTATGCCAAAGTGGATGGTGCTGTCGCAGCACCTACAGCGGGGCTTCACTTCACCCAGAAACTTTTAGCTAAAATTGAAAAAAAAGGCGTGCATATAGTGCCGGTTGTGCTGCATATCGGGCTTGGAACATTCAGACCCGTTGAAGTGGAAGATCTTACCAAACATAAAATGGATTCTGAATATTATGAGATTAATCATGAATCTTCTGAAATAATAAACAAGGCGATCAGAGACAAGCATAATATTTTTGCAGTGGGAACAAGCGCAGCCCGTGCGCTGGAAACTTCCGTTACGGCTGATGCATTTACAAAACCCAGCCGGGGATGGACTGATAAATTTATTTATCCGCCCTATGAATTTAAAGTGGTAGATAAGCTGATAACTAATTTTCATATGCCTGAATCAACACTACTGATGCTTGTCTGTGCTTTTGCCGGTACCGATTTTGCAATGAAAGCTTATAAAAAAGCATTAAAAGAGAATTACCGCTTTCTCAGCTACGGCGATGCAATGCTTATCATATGAAAATCTTTGCTATAATTCCTGCAGCGGGAAAAGGCAGCAGAAGCGGCTATTCAATTCCTAAACAATATATTAAATTTAAAGGCAAAGAACTGATTGCCTATACTCTTGAACTTTTTCAAAACAATAAAAATATAGATGAGATCATAGTTACAGCCGGTCCTGAATACTTTCAGCTTCTGAATAGAATCAAGAAAAAATATAATCTAACCAAGGTTCAAAAAATCATTAAGGGTGGAAAAGAAAGACAGGATTCTGTATACAATGCTTTAAAGCAGCTTAAAACGGAGAAGAATGATCTAATTGTTGTTCATGATGCTGCCCGTCCTATGCTTCCTCCGGAAATTCTCAATGATGCCATTGCTTTGGCAAGGCTTAAAGGCAATGCATTGGTATGTATTAAAGCCGGCGACACTTTGATACAAGGGAATGATGCAGTAAAGAAATACATTGACAGAAAAGATGTATATCATGTTCAGACTCCGCAGATATTTAAATATATTGATCTTTTCCGGGCAATGGAGAAAGCGTATGAACGTAATTTTTACGGTACCGATGAATCGATGCTGGTAAAAAAACTTGGTAAAAAAATATATATTGCCGAGGGATCTCCTTTGAACTTTAAAATTACAACTAAATCGGATTTGCGCCTCGTTAGCATGATAATTGATAAATTGTAACAATTTTCAATTATTATGAATTTCTTTTGATTGAAAATATAAGTAGCTTGATCAATTAAAAAAATAAAAATTAATGTTGATATTTTCTTTAATTATTGTACTTTCCTATTTAATTGGTTCAATTCCCAACAGCATTATTATAAGCAGGGCTGTAAAAGGTATTGATATACGCGAGCACGGCAGCGGTAACGCGGGCGGCACTAACGTTATGAGAGTGCTCGGCTGGAAACATGGGCTGCTGGTTATACTCCTGGATGCTTTAAAAGGTGTTGTTGTAGTAGTATTTGTCGCAAGACTTTTCTATTACGGAGAAATGCCTTTTAAAAATGCAACTCCTTTTGATGATTTAACTTTTATACAATTCATTGCCGGCATATTTGCCGTAATAGGACATGTCTGGACAGTGTTTGCGGGCTTTAAAGGAGGCAAAGGAATTGCTACTGCCATGGGAATGTTAATTATGGTAGCTACGATTGACATCTTAATTGCTATGGGAGTATTTACGCTTGTAGTATTGATATCTAGATATGTATCTCTGGGATCAATTATCGGGGCGATTACTGTTCCTTTGGCATTAATTATCAGAGAAAATGTTTTTAACAGCCATATCCAAAATTACGGCACGCTGCTCCCCTTTGTAATTATTCTTTCAGTAATAGTGATTTATACACATCGCAAAAATCTTATCCGTATTGTGAGCGGAAAAGAAAACAAGCTGAGTTTTTCTAAAAAGAAATATTAATTCTGTTTAATGAAAATTTCTGTTATCGGCGCAGGCGGCTGGGGTACTACCCTGGCTGTACTGCTTCATTACAACGGACATAATGTTACTCTTTGGGAATATAAAAGAAATTACGTAAAAGTTCTTGAAAAGCAGAGAGAGAATCCTCTTTACCTCCCGGGAATTTCTATCCCTGATGAAATCGAAATTACACATGACCTTGCGGAATCAGTTTCCGGCAAAAACCTGATTGTTCTTGCAGTTCCTTCCCAGTATCTCCGCAGCGTAATTAAGAATGCTTATTACGGTGATATAAAGAATTCTATCCTCGTAAGTGTTGCCAAGGGAATAGAGAAGAAATCTTTAATGACAATGTCTCAAATGTTAAAAGATGAGTTCCCGGATTTGGATGAAGAGCAGATAGGTGTAGTATCCGGTCCCAGCCATGCAGAGGAAGTGAGCCGAAGGATTCCCACCGCAGTTGTTGCTGCTTCTAAAAACTTTGAAACTACAAAATCCATTCAGGCAGCTTTCATTACATCTTATTTTAGAGTATACGGATCAAAAGATATTCTGGGTGTTGAACTCGGAGGTTCTTTTAAAAATGTTATAGCCATCGGTGCAGGAATTGTTGACGGTGCCAAATTCGGGGATAATACAAAAGCGGCAATTATGACCAGGGGCATCGCGGAAATATCCCGCCTTGGATTAGCTATGGGTGCGCTCCCTGAAACTTTTGCAGGGCTTTCCGGAATGGGAGACTTGATTGTAACCTGCATGAGCAGGCACAGCCGAAATCGTTATGTCGGCGAACAGATCGGAACCGGGAAAAAACTCAAGGAGATCCTGAAAAAAATGGATATGATCGCAGAAGGTGTTGAGACAAGCCGGTCCGTATTAGATCTTGCAAGAAACTATAATGTAGATACTCCTATTACCGAAGAAGTCTGCAAGATCCTCTTTGACGATAAAGATCCTGTGAAGGCGACTACGGATCTTATGACACGGGATCAAAAAATGGAAAATCCGGGCTTCACTTAAATTTAAGTCATTAATTTATTTCCCCTGGCTCGTTTTCGCTCTCTTTTTGCAACATTGACTTAAGCTCATTGATTCTCTGAGTAGTTAATGAAGATTGATTTACATGTTCAAAAAACTCCGAATCATTTACAGCTAAATTCGTTAACTGCATCTTGAAATTTTGATCGAATTTTGCCTTATCTAAATTTTTACATCTATAAAAATATATTGGCGTTAATCCTTCAGTATTTGTAAAATCTGCTCCGCTTAAATCCGAATCAGTAAAGAATACATCCTTGAATCTTGTCCCTTCAAACTTTACATCTATGAAGTTGTTGCCGAAAAAAAGAGATGAGACAATTTCGGTGTTTTTAAAATTACATTGGCTCAATTCCGAATAAGAAAATACGGTATTAATTATTTTTGAATCGATGAATTCCGTTTCGGAAATAATGTTGGCTTCAAGAGCGGAGTTCTTAAAAATAGCCTTACTAAGCAAAACTTCCGTTAGGACAGTGGACCTTAATGAATTCTGATTGAATCTTAAATCCTCAATTTTATTTGTCCTCGTGATCCCTAAAAATAAAGCAATGAAACGTTGGACTATTTCCTGATAATCAACGATTTCGTTCTTGTTGGTTTCGGACTCGTAGAAGAAAAAATTCCTGTCAATATTTAGAAGTTTTTGTATTACTTTTTGGTAATCTTCAGGGTTCGTCTTCTCCAAGCTTCCTCTGATTGCATTCAGCACATTATAATTTAATTCATTTGAGACTGCATTTACCAGAATATCGATTGCTTCATTATAGTAGCTTTCCCCTTTTTCGATAAATGTTCCCAGATTTGTGGCACTCGCAATCCGTTCTTCTATTTTCTCGGAAGAAAGCTTACTTACTACTTCACGAAAATTCTTTGCATAATCCTGCTGAACAGATTGCCTGTACTGAAAAAATGTCAGTATTAGAGGAATAAAAATTCCTAAAGATCCAAGTATTTTTAGAATATCAAAGGAGAAGATTGATTTTTTACCATCATCTGCTGAATTGGACATATAAACCTCCGCTCAAATTTTATTTACTAATGCCTTAAATTTGAAGAATACGGGAAACTTTTTAGATAACTGAAAATCTGAAGAGGGAATGGATCTTAAATCTTAGCTTTTTATAATGAAACTTGAAGTGAAATTAAGAGTAATCGTATTTATTTTAATGTTGTGAATAGAATTTATAAAATAAGAATTTAAAAGTAAATATTGAATACGAAAGAATCGCAGATTTTTAGCAGCTCTGTTCAATACCTTAAATCTGTAGGTCCGAAAAGGGCCGAATCTTTCAGGAAAATCGGAATTACAACCATTAAGGATTTGCTGTTTTACTTACCGACGAGGCATCTGGACAGAACAACAACTCTTACGGCGGCCAAAGCTTATGGTTATGTGATGAACGGGTATGACGGTGAACTTACCATAATCGCAAAAGTATACGACAAAGAAAAAAAAAGATTCGGCAGAAAAGAAATAATGAAAGTGCAGTTCCGGGATTCGACAGGCTTTTTTGAATGCGTCTGGTTTCAAGGAATAAAATATTTTTACAGCCTTTTCAATGATGGAGAAACTTTTGCAGTATCAGGCAAACCTTCCTTGTCAAAATACGGAAACCTCCAATTCACTCATCCCGATTATGACCGCATCAGCGAAGATGAATCTCAGGGCTTCTTAAACACCGGGAAAATCATTCCGTTCTACAGGCTGCCCAAAGAATTAAAAGCAACTAATATCGGCGATTTCAGCTTAAGGAAAATTATTAATTCTGCAGTAGAAAATTTTGCGGACCTGATCCCGGAAACATTAAGCGAAGAAATTATACGGGGACATTCCCTAATTCCCTTAAAAAATGCCGTAAAGAATATTCATTTCCCGGAAAGCAAGGAAAGCCTTGAATCGGCAAAGTACCGGTTTAAGTTTGAAGAATTATTTTTTCTGGAAATTCTTGTCGCAGTCAGGAAGAAAAAATATAAAAGCCTGCTTGCCGGCAACCAGCTGAAAGTCAAGACAAACCTAATTTCTGATTTTTTAAAAATACTTCCATTTAAACTTACGCAAGCCCAGCTTAGAGTTCTTTCCGAGATAAGGAAAGATATGGAATCAGCCGCCCCTATGAACCGGCTGCTGCAGGGGGATGTTGGAAGCGGAAAGACAATTGTTGCCTTAATTGCAATGCTGATCGCTGTGGATAACGGGTACCAGGCGGTTTTAATGGCACCGACGGAAATCCTTGCGGATCAGCACGCAAAAAATATTTCGGAAATGATGATTAAGCTTTTTGAAGTTCATAAAGAAAAGAAGGTAAAAGTCAGTCTTCTCATCGGCGGACAAAAAAAATCATTGAAGGAAAAAAATCTTGAGCAGATTGAATTGCAGGAAGCAGATATAGTTATAGGAACTCATGCTTTATTTGAGGAAAAAGTAAAATATAAAAAACCCGGACTAATAATTGTGGACGAGCAACATCGGTTTGGAGTTGTGCAAAGAGGAAGGCTTATAGGGAAAGTTCCCGCGTTTTCCGGAAGTGGAACTGCTAAGGTACCGGATGTTCTTGTGATGAGCGCAACTCCGATCCCCAGAACATTATCAATGACAATTTACGGGGATCTTGATTCATCGGTTATAGATGAAATGCCTAAATCCAGAAAACCGGTTCGAACATTTTTGAGGGGTGAGAGCAAGCTTCCTGAAATTTACAAATTCATAATAGATAAACTAAAATCTGGATATCAATCGTTTATTGTTTATCCTCTTGTAGAGGAATCTGAAAAACTGGAATTGAAAGCTGCAGAAAAATATTTTAGCGAACTAACCGGTTCCTACCTGAGGCATGCTAAGGTCGGTATAATCCATGGAAGAATGTCCTGGCATGAAAAAGAAGAAAAGATGTTTCTATTCTTAAATAAAAAATATGATGTTCTGATTTCCACCACAGTGATTGAGGTGGGAATTGATATTCCTGATGCCAATATTATGGTAATAAATGATGCACACCGGTTCGGATTATCCCAGCTTCATCAGTTAAGAGGAAGAATTGGACGCGGAAATAAGCAGGCTTTCTGTATTTTGGTGACTAAGGACAAATATGTATCCCTAACAGGGCAGCATGAAACCGATACTGAATTTTTATCCCCTGCTCAGCTGGAGCATTATAAAATACTGATAAGGTTACAGGCTATGGTAAAACACACCGATGGTTTTAAAGTCTCCGAAATTGATTTAAAGCTCCGCGGTCCCGGAAATATTTTCGGCATTGAACAGAGCGGCTACCCGGAACTAAAGTATGCAGACATTGTAAACGATGCTGAAATAATCCTTAAAGCAAAAGATGCAGCCTTTAAACTGATTGAATCTGATCCGTATCTGGAACTGGACATTAATCATCGGATTAAACGGAAGCTGACGGAGAATTATTCGGAGAGTTTTGATTACGCAAAGATTGCCTGAAATATTTTTTTATCACCCTAAACCTTCTCTTAAATTTTTTTTCTCCTGCCGCTCAAAAATAATTTGTGCTATTCATCTCAAAAATAAATTTGATTTATAATTTTTTTTAAATCAAATTACTTGTGAAAATATTTTTGTTCTTTGAATGATGATGATGATGAAAGAAGAACCTCGGTTCCGGAAAGATATTTCTAAAAATATTTTAAAAAATATTTTTTTATCAGCTTCCAAACTGTTGACTTAGATTTTATAATGTTTATATTTGCAAAAAATATTTTGAACAACTCGGAGAAAAAATTTTATCTTCTCTTCCTGTCCCGGACAAAGCGGGATTTAACTTGCGATTGAATGTGGCGTTAACATTTAATGTCAAACCTGAAAGTGAAACTTTCCCTGAAGCGTTATCCCCTATTGAAGAAAAATCAAACGGCAGCTTGACAAAGGAAATTTTGCAGCCTGCAATTGATACTTATGCTGAATGGGATACATGGGATACAATCAATGCGGTGAAAGATGCGTTGGAATGTTATAACGATGTAACTTTAATAGAAGCCGATTCAACTGCGCTGGAAAAATTAAAAGAGAAACGGCCCGATATAGTATTTAACATTTCGGAAGGTTTTAATGGAGTAAGCCGTGAAGCGCAAATACCTGCCATTCTTGATATGCTTCAGATTCCTTATTCCGGTTCGGATCCTTTAACGCTAAGTACCTGCCTCGATAAAGCACGCACTAAAGAAATTTTATCATATCATAAAATTCCCAACTCGAAATTTTTTGTAGCGGAAAGCTTGAACCAAACTGCCCATCACGGCTTGAATTATCCTCTCATGGTAAAACCTGTATCGGAAGGTTCAAGCAAAGGAATTTTTTTATCTTCTTTCGTTAAGAACGAAAAGGAACTAAAAAAAGAAGTGGAAAGAATTCTTTCTGAATACGGTCAGGCCGCGCTGATAGAAGAATTTTTGCCGGGAAGGGAATTTACTGTTGCCATAATTGGAAACGGCAGTGAAGCTGAAGTTCTGCCTATTGTTGAAATTAATTATGAAGAGTTCCCGGATGGGTTTACTCCTATTTATTCTTATGAAGCTAAATGGATACTCGATACGAAAGAGAACCCTCTCGAGGTTTTTACTTGTCCGGCTAAAATAAGTTCAAAGCTGGAAGGTAAGATTAAAACTGCAGCGTTGAATGCTTATCATGTACTTCGGTGCAGGGACTGGAGCAGGATTGATGTAAGACTTGATGCAGCCAGAGAACCGAATATTATTGAAGTAAATCCACTGCCTGGCATACTTCCTGACGTTAAAGAGAATTCATGTTTCCCTAAAGCGGCTAGAACTGCCGGGCTGGGTTACAATGACATGATAAATAAAGTGCTGTATGTCGCAGCTAAAAGACATAACTTAATATGAAGTCAGATTCAAAAGTTCTTATCTGCTATAATTCTCCGCTGAGTATTTTTCCGTATTATAACGGCAAAACCAACGGCCTACCTTCCGGAAACAATTTAAATGATGTCATAGATCTTTCCGAAAGCGGGTTCTCAAAGGAAATCGGAAATATAAAAAAGATTTTAAGCGGGAATTTTTTAGATGTAAAAATATTTTCAATCAACTCCAACATTGAACAGACAATAAATAAAATAAATAGCTACTCCCCCGACATAATATTTAATTTTGTTGAATCTATTGAAGGAATTTCAAATTACGAATACTGCATAGCAGCATTATTCGAACTCCTTGGGTATCAGTTTACAGGCAGTCTTCCTGTTTGTCTGGGGAACTGTCTGGATAAGGGGAAGACAAAGAAAATTCTTCAATCCCACAAAGTTAAAACTCCGGAGTACATTGTAGTTTCCTGTCTTGAGAAATTTTTAATAAAAAATTTTCCTCTCAGCTTTCCTGTTATCCTAAAACTTTTAACCGAAGACGCGAGCATAGGTATATCTGAGTTTTCCGTAGTAAATAATCTTAAAGAGCTCAAAGCTCAAGTTGATTTTCTTTTTTCCAATTATCACCGGGATGTGATTATAGAAGAATATATAGATGGAAGGGAGCTCAACGCAGCGATACTTGGAGGTAAAATTTTACCTGTTTCGGAAATTCTGTTTGACGGACTCCCCGATAATCTGCCTAAAATTGTTACTTATGACGGTAAATGGATTTCAGAAAGCACTTATTATGAAAATACAAAACCCAGCTGCCCGGCTGACTTGGATAAAGTTTTAAAAAAATCAATTGAGGAGACTGCAATGGCTGCATTTAATGCCATGGGCTGCAGGGATTATGCGCGGGTGGATATCCGTCTGAACAGGGAAAATGTTCCGTATGTTATTGAAGTTAACCCTAACCCTGATATTTCGATCGACTCAGGTTTTGCACGGGCTGCTGCAGCTGCAGGCCTATCATACGCTCAGCTCCTCACTGTAATTGCTGATTTCGCCCTATCCAGGAAAAAATATGATTCGCAAATTAAAGCAAGCTGATATACCTGTTATTGAAAATATGCTTAAAAGAATTAATTCTTTTTCTGAAAGTGAAGTGAATGTAGCTATGGAGCTGGTTAACATAGCTGCTGCCAAAATTGACCAGAACGATTATAATATTTTCGTTTTTGAAGATGGAGGAAAGGTATTAGGTTATCACTGTACTGGGAAAAGGCCGTTGACGGATGCCGTCTATGATTTATACTGGATTGCTGCCGATCCGAATTCAAAGGGAACCGGCATCGGGAAAAGTTTGTTAGAGCATGCCGAAATGTTTGTTAAAGAAAAAAAAGGAAGATGGCTCATTGCTGAGACTTCCTCTAAGGTCGGCTATACAGATGCTAGAAATTTTTACCTCAGAAACCATTATTCGATTGTTGCTCAGATAAATGATTTTTATTCGTTGGGCGACAATCTAATAGTGTTTGGAAAATATTTTAGCAACTAAAAATAAATAAAAGGTTAGCTCATGGAACTGTGGCAGCAAATGGTAAGAGACAGCATCCACACTGTCGATCAGCTTGTAGAAAAATTCGGGCTGGACCGGAAAATTGCCGAAGATCTCGACGAATTCTTTCAGGCCAGGATTAATCCTTACTACCTAAACTTAATTCGCTATCCGGGGGATCCAATCTGGCTTCAATGCGTACCCGATAAAGCTGAACTTGAGGATTTCGATGCTGAGGAAGATCCTCTGATGGAAGATGCGATGAGTCCTGTACCTAACATTACTCACCGTTATCCCGATAGAGCATTGTTTCTTGTTACCAGCCAATGCGGTTTATACTGCCGCTTTTGCACCAGGAAAAGAAAAGTCGGCGATTATGAGAAAATCTCCATGAAAGGCCTGGAAAGCGCATTCAAATATTTGGAAGATCATACTGAAATAAGAGATGTAATATTATCGGGCGGCGATCCTTTAATGCTTACCGATATAATGCTGGAAAAAATTCTGCAGAGGCTTAGACAAATACCGCATCTCGAAATTATCAGGCTCGGCTCGAAAATGCCTTGCGTTCTTCCTCAGAGAATTACTGAAAATCTCTGCAGCATTTTGAAAAAATATCACCCGGTATATGTTAATACGCATTTTAATCATCCCTGGGAAATTACTCCGGAGAGCGTGAAAGCTTGTGAAATGCTTGCAGATGCCGGATGCCCTGTCGGCAATCAGATGGTTTTAATGAAAGGTGTGAATGATGACCCGGACACCGTGAAAGAATTAATGCAGAAACTTTTAAGGATGAGAGTGCGTCCGTATTATATGTACATGGCGGATGAAACCAAAGGCGCCAATCATTTCCGCACTTCCATTGAAACCGGAAT
>CAYSGP010000089.1:0-3546 GCA_964430095.1 uncultured Ignavibacteriaceae bacterium | reverse complement strand
TCTTATAAAACTTTCACCTGAAGAGAGATTATCATTTCCGTATTCATAAAGAGCAACATAAAGATTTATACTTTGACCGCCCCTTTTCGAACTTCCCATTTCATTTACAATCTTCCACAGCTGAGTTTTTGCCTGATCTATTAGTCCGTCCATGCTGTTGCTGGTATCTAAAAGGAGGGCAATCTGAACACTGCTTTTTAGATTATCCTTGGGGATTATTTTTACAGACGCCGGTGTTTCCGGAAGCGGGAAGAAGTGATATATAATTAATACAAGAAGCAGGAAAGAGCGGCTCATTTTTTCTCCCTATTTATTAAACTTTTTTAGAAAGCTGAATCTTGCACTTTTCAGTTTTCTTAAAAGTTCCAAAACTAAATCGGAAAAAAGAGATAATTTAGAGCCGCATTATAAATTGTAATGAAAGGTTTTGTTTATCCGGTTGTTAAATTTATCAAATCAGCTAAGATATTTCCTCCTTCTTCAAGCATAAAATCGGATTTTTTGTTTTCTTCCTCGGTGGCTTTTTCACCTTTTTGCAGCAATTTCAATCCTTGTTTACTCCGCCACTCATTTTCCAGCCTAAATCTTTTTTCTTCCAAATCCTCTTTCTCCTTTTTACGAACTTCCTCATTCAAAGAGACAAATTTATTATCCCGCTGAGCTTTGGATTCCTCAATATCTGCAAGCAGGAGATTATATTCCGGATTATTCTTTATTCTTTCCTGATGTTTTCTTATAAGCTCCGAAATAATATTCTTTAAATTCCCGGCTTTATCAAAATCAGTTGGATTGATATGGTCATAAGGAAGTGCGCTCGGTTCCGAGCTTTCTCCAAATTCCTTCGGATCAATTGCGGATGGAAATGAAATATCCGGGATTACTCCGAGATTTTGCGTGCTTCCGCCGGTTATCCTGTAATATTTTGCAATTGTAAGCTTAACCTGTCCAAGATCATCCGACGGTTCCCCCATTAACTTGTTTAAATCTATCATGTTTTGAACAGTCCCTTTTCCATATGTCTGCTCGCCGATTATTAATCCTCTGCCGTAATCTTGTATAGCTCCGGAAAAAATTTCAGAAGCCGATGCACTGAACTTATTCACAAGCACTGCAAGAGGTCCGGTGTAAGCAATATCCGAAGATGGATCTTCGTCGACATCGACCGATCCATCTGAATTTTTTACCTGGACAACTGGACCGTCCTTAATGAATAAACCGGTCAGCTGGACTGCTTCGCTTAACGATCCCCCTCCGTTATTCCTCAAATCAATAAAAATTCCGTCTACATTTTCTTCCTGAAGCTCTTTTAATAATTTTCTTACATCTCTTGTTGTGCTTTTATAATTCTTATCTCCGCGCTGCTGTTCTTCAAAATCGATATAAAAAGCGGGTAAGGTAATTACTCCGAATTTGTAATGATGATTATCGTGATCAATTTCCAAAATATCTTTTTTTGCAGATTGGTCCTCAAGCGTAACTTTTTCACGGATCAATTTTATTTCTTTTGCTACTGCTTTTGCTCCTTCTTCGGCCGGAAGTATCTGAAGTCTTACCACAGTACCTTTTGGTCCCCTGATTAACCGAACGACATCCGTTATTCTCCACCCGATAACATCCACCATTTCGCCGTCTTCACCTTGTGCGACACCTATAATTTTATCGTCCCGGTGCAGAAGCTTGCTTTTGTAAGCAGGCCCTCCGGGTATCAAATCAGCCACTTTAGTGTATTCATCTTCAGTCTGCAGCTGTGCGCCGATTCCTTCAAGCGACCGCTTCATATCTATTTTAAAATTATCGGAAACATTCGGCGAAAGATAATTTGTATGAGGATCGATTGATTCCGTGTATGAATTCATTAAAAGCTGGAAAACATCTTCATCATTGTACTGATTAACTGCCCGCCTTAAATTTCCATACCTGCTCTTCAATGTCTCTACGGAAGAATCCCCGTTTTTTCCGCTGAGTTTTAAATTTAGGGCATCATTTTTAACTCTTTTTCTCCAAATTTCATTCATTTCATGAAGATTTGCAGGCCAAGCTGCTTCCTCCCGGTTTACCTGATAGGTTTCATCAACATTATAATTAAATTCATCATTCAGCAGCTCATCTACGTATTCTATTCTTTCATTAACCCTCTCCTTGTAAAGATTAAAAATCTCATAAGCAGGTTCCAAGTTACCTTCCTTCAAATCGTCATCCAGTGAGCTTCTGTATTTTTCAATCTCCTTTATGTCGGAATCCAGGAAATAGTTCCTGTTGTAATCAAGAGATTTTATGAAGCGATCAAAAATTACCGAAGAAAGGGAATCATTTAATTTAAATTTTTTATAATGGTACCTTGTTAGGATTGTATTAATCAGCTTGTTTTCTTGGGAAAAATAACTTTTCGGCTGAAGAGTCTGAAGAGTATCTTTTGAGGATACCTCAGTTTTTCTTAATTCCACAGGATTTGCGAAAAAAAGAGCCGTAAGAGTCAAGCTTAACAGGAGCAAAACATTTTTCATGAGTAATTCTTTATATTTTAGATTCAATTAAAGATTTAAACTGTAATTTAAATAATATAACATTCAGTATAAATTGATTTTTTCCTGCACGGGGTGATAAAAAACATTTTGTGTGCCGGTCTCTCCTGAAAGCGGTACTAATTATTTTTATATTAGTTCCCCGGAAGGAATATGATCAAGTTATATTGTGAAAAAATTGTTTTTTCCGGTCTAAATATTATATTTATCAGCGAGGACTAAATTGAAAAAAACGAAAGATATATTAAAGCAAAAAGCAAATGAAGCACAACCTCTTTCTTCAATTGAAAGGGATGAGCCGGTTCCCTCCGGAGAAAATTTTAAAACAGAAACCATAGTAAATGAAGAAGGCAAGAAAGTTTTGGTTTTCAAGGATCCGCTTCACACTAAAGAAAACAGAAGCATTGTTAATTATACAATTTTTAGAGGGAAGTGGGATTTCGAGTTAATGGATGATATCGATGAGAATGAACCTGAAAAATGTGCAATTACTTTTACTCCGGTTAAAGATAATTCAAATCTTACAATTGCGTTCAAATCCTTAAAAGACCGGGTAGAATTCATGCATTCAATATATTCACAAGATCAGATGAAGCAAAGGGGGGGAGGAATGAGTCTTGAAAAACTGGCAAACTCAAAAGTTGTCAGAAATACAGGCGGGATTATAGGCATATCTTTGGCCGGGTACGCCTTGTATAAATTACTTTCCAAAATTAAAGAGAACTTGGAAGAAAAAGAGTAGAGCAAACAAAGTGCATGATTTCATGCATTCATGCGATCATGCATTCATGCATAATTTTATAATTTTGATGCAGTATTAAAAACTTCCTGCGAATGAGAAGCAATATCTTTTACTTCCATAACCTTGGCAATATTTCCGTTCTTATCTACAATAAAAGTATAACGTTTGTCCCTCCCGTCATCTTTTAAAACTCCGTACTTCTTCGATACTTCTTTACTCTCATCTGAAAGAAGAGGGAAGTTCAAGTGATAATCATCTATAAATTTTTTGATTGTTTCTTTG
>CAYSGP010000088.1:0-2896 GCA_964430095.1 uncultured Ignavibacteriaceae bacterium | reverse complement strand
AATAAAAATTTCAGAAATTTTTTAATTGCAGATGCATTGTTAATTACCGCATTAATGGCAGATGCATTTTATGCAGTGAATGCACTTCAGAAATTTTCTCTGCCTGATTCTTTTGCCGGAATTTTTACCGTGATTGTTATGATAAGCATAATGACCGGGAATCTTTTATTCGGTTTTATAGCTGATAAGTACGGACATAAGCTTACCTTATCTATTGCAGCTGTTTCATCGGTTGCAGCCTGTATTATTGCTGTAATTTCACCTTCCATAGAAATTTATTTTTTTGTGTTTGCTGGTTCTGCCTCCACAACAACCTTAATTCAGCTTTCAAGACTGCCGATTGTAGCCGAACTGTGCTCCGAAGAAGACAGGCCTACATACGTTTCCTTAACGAATGTTTTAACGGCACCGTTTATCCTTTCTGCAATGGCAGGAGGATGGATTGCAAACAGCTTCGGGTATAATTTTGTGTTTGCAGCCGGCGGAGTATTTGCACTTGCATCAGCACTCTGGTACTTAACTATGGTTGAGGAACCAAGGAAAGCATTCACAGCCGGACTTTAAGTTTCTTCAACTTTCTCGTAATCTTTCTCTTTCTCATAATCTTTTTCCTAATCTTAATTGAGGAACAATGAAACGAAGGGACTTCCTTTTAAAATCGGCTGCTGCCGGTGCCGGTTCTTTACTTTCAGCCAATGAACTCTTTCCTTCTCCAACTGTGATTACCAAGAAAAGAATACCATTAAAAACCGAAAAAGGAAAACTTCTATTTAAACCTTACTTTGTCCAGAAAGGAAGAGGTCCTCATCTATATAATTTAGTCTGGGCAACCGATGAGAATTGGGATACCTTTAATTCCAATATAGAAATTGAAACAGAAGGAATTACAATTTCAGACAGTAAAGGAAAAGAAAAATTCGGGATAAATGCCAGGTGGAATGTGGAAGGATTCGGCTATACGAATATTACCGCTGATAACGGGGGTGAATTCTATACTCTTCCTAAGAAAGATTCGGAACCTCTTAACTTAAATTATGAATTTGCCAAAAGCAGAGTTTTTCGAAATCGCAAAAGAATTGATTTCTTAAAAAAGGACGGCTGGATTCCCTCTGCGGAAGTTAGCATGCTCCATAACCTTTCCGAAGAGCTGCTTGAAGATGCAGGGAAAACTTCGGACTGCAGTGAAGTCTGCGCTGAGCTTGCTCAGAAAGGCCTTAATTATGCTTTATGGGCAAGCGAAAAAATGGAATTGGAAAAAGCGGAGTTCCTAATAGCAAAAAGAGGGAACAGAAAAGATTTTTATTTCGGATGCGATGCAAGAGGTTTCTACCAGATGTATCAGGATAAATTCCTGGAAATATTCAGCGGTTTATTTAATTATGCAAATGTTACTTTTGTGGCAAAAGGCGACGGAATGATGTCGGATTATCAGCCTGAAAAGGGAAAATTGAATCATGAAACACGGGAAGTATTGATCAAAAAATTAAATGAGAGAAATATTAAATGCCAGGAAAGGCTGCTTTTCTGGTTCCACGACTGCTGTTTCCCCGATTGGCTTCGCAATATGAAGTATGATGAGCTTCTGAAATATGCCGAAAAGCTGACCGCCGATACAATGAAAATTTTCGGCAGCTCTCTTTATGCAATGGAAGTTTTAAACGAGCTTCACGATTGGGCAAATGAACTCCGGCTTAACCATGAACAAATTACTGAACTGGCAGGATTAATTACTGATACTTCAAAATCCGTTGCACCAGATGTGAAAACAACAATAAAAAGCTGCTGCCTTTTCGCCGAGTATGTGCAGATGCACCAATACTCTTCCGGTAAAGCTGCAGCTTTTCCGCAGCGGACTCCCTGGCAGTGGACGAAAGATCTTATAGATGCCGGAATAAAAATAGATATCATTGAACTGCAGATGTACTATCCTTACAGGGATCTGCAGGATTCAATTTTAATGACTGAAAGATTTGAAGTATTTAATAAACCGATACATTATTCAGAGGTGGGAGTTGCAGGAGGTCCCTCCGAAAGATCCGTAAAACTAGGGACAGTTGAATTTCCCGATGAGCCATATCTTTGGCATCATCCATGGGATGAAGAAACGCAGGCTGACTGGCTGGAGCAGATTTATACGTTGGCTTACAGCAAAGATTATATTAAAGCCTGCAATTGGTTTGATCTGATAGATCCACATTCTTATATGCAGAACGGCGGATTATTTAAATCAGAAAAAGGCGAACCAAAAGCTGCTTATCATCGCTTAAAAAATATCCAGGAGAAGTGGGGAAAATTGTAGAGTTGTAAAAAAGATTACAAATTTAACATTGAGCTCCTAACGGAGCTCCAATTTTTTTGTTGGATTCCTCCTTTACAAACATTTTACTCCTAAAGGAGTAATTAGTGTTAAAAACTCCATAGGAGTTTAATGTTTGTAAAAGATAAATATGTCCTAGGTAAAGGCACTCCGTAGGAGTACAATGTCAAAAAAATTAGTTATTTAATATGATAAGAAGAGAATTCATAAAAAAATCTGCAATTGCCGGATTAGGGCTGGCAGTTGCACCGAAAATTTTATATTCGAACCAGACAGTCTTAACCAAAAGCAGAATATCCAAAAATACCGCTCTTGGGGAACTAATTTTTAAACCAGTTTATGTTCAGAGAGGAATTGGACCTCATCTTCTTGATTGGGCGTATGCAAGCGATTCTAATTGGGACGCTTTTTTTTCGAACATAACTGCTTCAAAAGACGGAGTGAAAATTTCAGATGCAAACGGAAAGGATAAATTCGGCATCGATGTAAGATGGAATGTAGAGGGATTCGGTTATATCTATATAACTGCAGATAATGGGGGAGAATTTTATCAGCTTCCCCCGGATGGAAAACATGTTG
>CAYSGP010000087.1:0-7256 GCA_964430095.1 uncultured Ignavibacteriaceae bacterium | reverse complement strand
TATTTTTAAAGTCACTGAATCAATTTATTTAATAAAAGGAGCAATTACAAGTATATTTATCTAATATACATTAGGAGTATTATGAATTTATGCTCCATTTATTTTCAACAGCTTTCATCCCAAACTGCACTAATGAAACTACAGAAATCGAGCCATTTTTATGAAAAATTTATACAGCCTTGTTTCTCATTATTTCTCTACTTTCTGTCTGAAGACACCGCACGAAAGCTGAAAAAGTTGAGACAAGAGATTCAAAATAGGATTTTGTATACCTGTGATATTCGGCAAAAAAGAGAATAGCAGATACTGCTGCTATTCTCTCTATAGCAATTATTTTTCTACTGCCCGCATTTTGTAGAAAGAACGCCAAGCGAAAAATAATCCTATCAAAAATACAACTGCTCCGGCATAAGGAGCCGCATGTCTGAATGATTCCGAAATCGATATTTCCATTGCCAGCAGTCCGAAAAGAGTGGTGAATTTAATAATAGGATTTAAAGCTACCGAAGAAGTATCTTTGAACGGATCTCCTACAGTATCACCGACAACAGTCGCAGCATGAAGCTCGGTGCCCTTCTCTTTTAATTCAACCTCAACTACTTTTTTTGCATTATCCCAGGCACCGCCGGCGTTAGCCATAAAAACTGCCTGGAACAAACCGAATACTGCTATTGAAATTAAAAAGCTGATAAAGAAGGAAACCGGATCTGTATTATTTTCGGATGGAGCTGAAAGCAATGCAAAAGCCAAGGCAAAAGAGAAAATTGAAATAAATATATTAAACATCCCTTTTTGTGCATATTGCGTACAAATCTTTACAACTTCTTTCGATTTTTCAATCGAAGCGCTTTTGCTGGCAGTTTCGTCTAGCTGAATATTCTTCTTAATATATTCTACTGCCATATATGCACCTGTTTTAACAGCTTGAATAGAAGCACCGGTAAACCAATAAATTACAGCGCCGCCGCACATAAATCCAAGCATGGTATAAGGATTTAACAAACTGAGCACTGAAGCGGGATCAATTCCTAACGTTTGCTTTAATAATAAAATTAAAGAGAAAATCATTGCGGTTGCACCGACAACGGCAGTACCGATCAGAACAGGTTTTGCAGTGGCTTTAAATGTATTTCCCGCTCCGTCGTTTGCTTCCAGGTAATACTTGGCTTTCTCAAAATCGGGTTTAAATCCGAAATCTCTTTCAATTTCCTTATCTACATCTTTAATTTCCTCAATAAGCGAAAGTTCATAAATTGATTGGGCATTGTCAGTTACAGGTCCATAACTATCTACAGCAATCGTTACAGGACCCATTCCTAAAAATCCAAATGCAACAAGTCCAAAGGCAAAAATTGAAGGATAAATCATAATTCCGGACAATGCATCAGAACCCGTGATATAAGCAATAAACATAAGCGCAACAAATACAAGTCCCATCCAGAATGCGCTGAAATTTCCGGCTACTAAGCCTGAAAGGATATTCAGGGAAGCACCGCCCGCTCTTGAGGATTGAACAATTTCGTCAACGTGTTTGGATTTTGTGCTTGTAAATATTTTTGTGAATTCCGGAATTAAAGCTGCACCTAACGTACCGCAGCTGATTACTACCGATAAAATAATCCAAAGATTATTAGGCAGATGCCCTATCAATAATGCACTTACGGCAAAAGTTACTATAATTGAAACAATAGAAGTTATCCAAACTAATGTCGTCAGCGGAACTTCAAAATCAATATCATCTTTTTTTGAATAGCGAACCTGGGTAAACGCCCTGTTTAATCCGAATGATACAATTGAGGTAATAATCATCATTATACGCATTGCAAAGATCCAGGTCAGCAATTCGGTTTGATATTGAATATCAGCAACCGCCAGAACAATCAAACTGATTAAAGCAACCCCTGTAACTCCGTATGTTTCAAAGCCGTCGGCAGTAGGACCGACGCTGTCGCCGGCGTTATCCCCGGTACAATCTGCAATAACTCCGGGATTCCTGGGATCGTCTTCTTTAATCTTAAAAACAATTTTCATTAAATCGGAACCGATATCTGCAATTTTAGTGAAGATACCGCCGGCTATTCTTAAAGCACTGGCGCCTAAAGACTCCCCGATTGCAAAACCGATAAAACAGGCACCGGCATAGGCACGGGGTATATAAAGAAGAATAATAAGCATCATAATCAGCTCGACGCAAATAAGCATTACTCCGATGCTCATCCCTGCATCAAGCGGTATATTTAATAGCTTAATCGGCTTTCTTTCAAGTGAAGCAAAAGCCATCCTGCTGTTGGCTAATGTATTCATTCTGATGCCGAACCAGGCTACTCCGTATGAACCCAGGATTCCAATAACTGTCCAGCTTAAAATCAGCAGAACTCCGCTTAGTTCGGTTTCCATTAAGTATCCGAAATAAAATGAAACACATACCGCGATAAAAATAAAAAGCACTATAAGCAGCTTTCCCTGCTGAAGCAGATATGTTTTGCATGTCTCAAAAATTATTTGTGCAACATCCGCCATCGAATGGTGCGCTTTAAGTCTTTTTACCTTCAGATATTGATAAACGCCAAATACTAATCCTAATAAACAAACAAACAGTCCGGCTATCAGAATCGTCTGCTGGTTATCGTTAAGAGTTGGTATTTTCAAATTGGCTTCCCCGGCAAAAATATAAACCGGACTAACCAGGAACAGAATTAATAAGAGTACATTTTTATACATTGTATTTCCATAGATGTTTTTGATTAAGAAAAAAAATTACTTTTTAATAAAGAACAGAAAAAAGAATAAGAAAGTTTATCGTCGTATTCCCTAATTCCCTTTTTCATTTTCATCCAAATTTTCTTCGGGACCGGAATCAGCAGATGAAAGCTTACTATTGGCATCAAGCATCTGTTTAACTCCCCCCTTAATAAATTCTTCGGCTACTACCTTGGAGAATAAAAAAGATTTCCCAAGTATCTCCAATTCTTTCTTTGTAAAATTTGAAAGGACATAATCTGCAATTTCCCCTTTAAAAAAATTATTGCCGATTCCGATCCTAATGCGCGCGAATTGATCGGAATTAAGCTGGTAAATTATTGAACTCATGCCGTTATGACCACCGTCTCCTCCGGATGGTCTTACTCTTGTGCTTCCTAATTCAAGATTTATATCATCCAGGACAACCAGCAGATCGGATAAACCGGATTTATACTCCGCAAGAGCCTGATTAACGGCGGCTCCGCTCTGATTAACATAGGTAGAAGGTTTTACTAATAAGAAAGGCGAATCTTCAATTGAACCGGATGCAAAATTATAATCACCTTTGGATGGGATGAATCTGAGCGAATTACTATCCGCAAGGTAATCTAAAAACATGAAGCCGACATTATGCCTGCTATTTTCATACCTTCTGCCGGGATTCCCAATACCCACAATTATTCTCACAGGAAAACTATTCTTCTTCTTCTTCCTCTTCAGGTTTCTTCTTGGAAATCAATTCAGGCTCAGCCGGTTCTTCCGTAGCTGCGGCAGCAGTTTCTTCAGGAGTAGCTTCTTTTTCAATCTTAGGATGAGCAATAGTTACAAGAACTGCATCGGGAAGATTTAATATTGTTAAATTTTCAAAGCTCAGATCGGAAGCATGAATTGAATCTCCCATTTTTAAATTTTCAACATTTACCTGCAGATATTGAGGGAGATCTTTAGGATAGCATTCAACTTCAAGCTTATGCAGAACAGACTGGAGTACACCCCCTTCTTTTACGCCAACCGGTGAACCAATGTACTGCACCGGCACTTCAATTTGAATTTTTTCTCCTTTTTTAAGTCCGATTAGATCGAAATGAACTACTTTATCGGTAACCGGATCAAACTGAATATCTTTAATTATGCAATCCTTCTCCTCTTGACCATCAATCTGGAGAGCAATTAAATGGGTCTGTGCCGTAAAAACTAAAGGATTTATAATATTTTCCGGAACATCAATTATTAAAGACTCGTTTGTTGAATAGAAAACGCCCGGGACTCTTCCGTTTTTCCTGAGAGTTTTTAAAGATGATTTTTTTGTTGTTTTTCTGATATCTGCTTTTAAAGCTATTTTTTCCATTCTAATACTCCAAACTTATTTTATCCCTATCAACATCGAACAATGAACTGATTGATTCGTTGTTAAAGGTTCTTAAAATTGCCTCAGCAAATAATTCCGAAGCGCTGATTATAGAAATTTTTTCCGTCTTTTCATGCGAATTAAAATCAATAGTATCCGTAACATATAGTTTAACCAGGTTGGAATTTCTAATTCTATCTATTGCCGGACCCGATAGCAGCGGATGAGTCACGGCGCCATAAATATTTTTAGCTCCATTTTCCTTTAATGCTTCTACCGCTCCGACAAACGTGCCGCCGGTATCAATAAGATCATCAACAATTAAAACATCGTGGTCCTTTACGTCGCCAATTATATGAACGACTTCTGCTTTATTCTGTGCCGGACGTCTTTTATCAATAACAACCAGGTTTGCATGAAGGCGTTTAGCATATGCACGCGCCATTTTTATGCTTCCCACATCCGGCGAAACAACGGCAAGGTCATTTTTAATATCTTTGAATAATCCCGAAAATATTGATGATCCATAAAGATGATCAAAAGGAATATCAAAAAAACCCTGAATCTGAGACGCATGCAGATCCATTGTCATTATTCTATCTGCTCCTGCAACCGTAATCAGATTGGCGATCAGCTTTGCCGTAATTGAAACTCTCGGCTGATCTTTCCTATCCTGTCTTGCATATCCGAAATAAGGAATAACGGCAGTAATCCTTTTTGCAGATGCTCTTTTAGCTGCATCAATCATGATCAGCAGCTCCAGCAGATTATCAGACGGAGGATTAGTAGACTGAATGATAAAAATATCGGATCCGCGTATATTTTCACCGTACTTAACCCAAATCTCGCCGTCGCTGAAACGCTTAAATTCTACAAAACCTAACGGCTTATTCAGGTTTTTAGAGATTTTTTCGGCTAGTGAGACATTGGATCTGCCGGAAAAAATTTTGAAGTTGCTGGCAGCCATTATAAATCCATGCTAAATTCGCAAAAACAGAATCAAAATATAAAGAAATCGGTTAGGCAAGTCAATAAAAAGAAGGTATAAAATTTTTCAACTAGCTCTTCTTTTTACGGAAAAGGAATATAATTACAACTAAAAGTACGAATCCTGAAAGAATATAGATCCAGTAAGGAGTTTCCTTCAGTTTGTAGGGGCGGAATGTAACCGAAATAGTTTTCCCGCTGCCGATTTCCGAAAGTTTATACTGCCAGATTAAAGTTCTTCCTTCGGTTTTTACTGCATTATGAGTAATTATATCGCCGGAAAACTTATATTTATAAATAACCTCATAAGCACCTTCGTCAAATCCGAAACCCGTTGCAAAAGGCTGAATAAATTCTGAAAATATTTTTTGTCCGGCAGCCCCGTCTTTTAACGAAAACTTCGAATCCTTGAAGGCTTTTGTTTTGTTCAAAGAGTCAATATAAGTGAATGAAAGTTCTACAGCTGCATGGATTGTAGTATCGGAGGAATCCGTAAAAACTTCAATATTTTCGATAGTGCTGTAAGGTGATGAAAAGCCGTTTCTTATGGAATCAGGATTGAAAATGCCGATTCCCATTTTATCGAGCATGGCTGAACCTTCAATGCTCGGCAAAGGCATCCAGTAGCTGATAACCATTTTTCCCGATCCATCAGGGTATAACTGCACATCCTGTATATAATTTAAACATCCTGCAAAAGAGATGGAAATCAATATGATTGAAACTATATTTTTCAAAATGTATCTAATTAGTAATGAAAAAACTATTGACTAAAGTTAATGAAGTATCCGATGAAATTTATAGAAAAAAACAGAATTTTTCATTAAGTTGTTAACTAAATTTAAGGAAGGAATATGCCTACATACGAATATAAATGTATAGTGTGTGGAAATAAATTTGAAACATTTCAGTCAATGAAAGATGAACCTGTAAAAACATGTCCAAAATGCGGCGGGAAAGTAAAAAGACTTATAGGATCCGGCTCCGGTCCTATTTTTAAAGGAACGGGTTTTTATCAAACCGATTATAAAAACAAATCAAATTCAAACAAAGGTGATAAAAAGAAATCGGAATAGTTGATAAAATATCTTTTTAGGAAAAACCTCAAGCAATCAGCATGAGGTTTTTAATTTTAAAGAATAGGAATTAAAAATCGGCACCCAGCGAGATATAAAATTTAGGTTGTGTAAAACGATCTGCATTATATGCCCATGCTACATCAAATCTTACTAGAAAGTAGAGGAAAAAGATTCTGGCGCCCAAGCCTGTTCCCATAAGAAGATCTTTTGAAACAACTGCTCCATTTATATTTCTTTCAAAAAACCGAAGATCTTTATTTTCATTCCAAGCTGCTCCGGCATCAAAAAAAGCGACCCCCTGAATATTGCTGAATAATATGGGAAGAGCTCCGGTAACGAAGTATCTAATTAAAGGAAATCTGAATTCCACGTTCATCAATCCATATCTGCTGCCGATTCTTTCCGCATAATCGTAACCTCTTAACGGAAGAGCTGGAGTTAAAAAAGCAAAATCGGAGGCAGATTCAATTGGAATTTCTGTTGTTGCAAAATTCCTGTTGATCCAATTCTCAATTCCGCCAATAAAAAACTTTTGGGGATTCTCTCCGCCGGAATATCCTCCTGATAATCTGAATGCAAAGGAATAGTCATAACCTAATCTGAAATATTTTCTATAATCTCCAAGTAAGGAAAAAAAGCTCAGGTTTTTATCATTTACACCTGGATTACCCAGCAGATCCAAGCGGTATCGGGAACCATCAATAGGAGAAGTGTATCCCCACAGAACATTATCATGAACAAAGCTTAAAGTTGGAATAATATAGGAGACCTTTTGCGTGACTTCAAACGGATTATCTAAATTCTCCTGGGATATATTGAGCCAGCTTAAGCCGGCATCGAGCCTGTAGAATCTGCTCAACGGATAACTTCCCGAAACTACCGCGCCGAAATTTCTAAACCTGAATAAATTCGATGTAAAGCCTCTGCTTAAGTAAACAAATCTGGCGGTATGGAAACCTTCAATTCCAAAATTAATTCTGCCGGGCAGGTAATAATAAGCTAATCCGTAATCGCTGTACTTAAGGTCAATCTGCAGACTAGTAACTCCTATTAACATATGATTACCGAGAACGTAGCTGAAAGAAATGACAGTAGTCCAA
>CAYSGP010000086.1:0-3492 GCA_964430095.1 uncultured Ignavibacteriaceae bacterium | reverse complement strand
GCAAGAACCGCTCCATCTGCCGGATTTATAAAAGCATATGAACAAAGCGTGCATGGCATAGCTCTTCAACAGGGAAAATCTAAGGCGGCAACATGCATCGACTGCCATAACAGCCATGAAATATATGGACCGATAAACACGGCTTCCTCTGTAAATAAGTTCAATATTCCGCAAACATGCGGGAAATGCCATGCAGAAATTGTAAATGAATACAAAGAAAGCGTGCATGGTAAATCTGTTTTAAAAGGAAATAAAGATGCACCGGTATGTACTGATTGCCACGGTGAGCATAACATTCTTCCTCATACAAATCCGGATTCGCCGGTTGCTTTCCGGAATCTATCAAGGCAAGTCTGCTCTCCATGCCACAGCTCGCTCCGGCTTTCCGAGAAATACGGAATAGCTTCCGACCGCTATAAAACTTTTTCGGACAGCTATCATGGACTTGCATTGAGAGGAGGCTCCATTGAGGTCGCAAATTGTGCAAGCTGCCATGGAGTACATAACATCAAAGCATCAAGCGATCCGACATCTATGGTTAACAAAAAAAACATGGTAAAAACCTGCGGATCGTGTCACCCAGGGGCAAATGAAAATTTTGCGGTCGGCAGAATTCATGTTTCACTTACTAAAGAATCCGAACCGATTCTTTACTGGATATCTACATTATATATTATTTTAATTATTTCAGTAATCGGCGGAATGCTTGTTCACAACATCGTCGATTTTATAAAGAAAGCAAAAATCAAAAAACTAAGGCAAAGCGGAATACTGATCCCTGAGCATACCAATTATGGTTTATACCTTCGAATGACTTTAAATGAGAGAATCCAGCATATTGCACTAGCTGTTAGTTTTATCATTTTAGTAATAACCGGATTTATGCTGCATTTCCCCGATGCCTGGTGGGTCACCCACATTAGGGATCTTAGCTCCGATGCTTTCGAGTACCGGAGTATACTTCATAGAATTGCTGCAGTGGTTTTGATCTTGGTAAGCGTGTATCATATTGTTTATGTAACTGCGACGGAGAGAGGAAGGCGTTTAATAAAAGATCTATTCCCCAAATATGAAGATTTATTAGATGCAGTAAATATGGCAAAGTTTAATTTGGGAATTTCAAAAAATAAACCCATGCTTGATCGATTCAGTTATGTAGAAAAAACCGAATATTGGGCTCTCATCTGGGGAACAATTGTAATGTCCGTTACCGGCGTGATAATGTGGTTTGATAATACCTTTATTGGTTTATTAACAAAGCTTGGATGGGACATTGCCAGAACGATACATTATTTCGAAGCATGGCTTGCTTTCCTGGCTATTGTTTTTTGGCATTTTTACTTTGTCATTTTTAATCCAAGTGTTTATCCGATGAATTTATCCTGGTTAACCGGAAAAATTCCGGAAGAAGAAATGCAGGAAGAACATGCAAAAGAATATGAAAGAATTTCTAAGGAACAGAATGAAAACAATCATAAAGAAGAAAATAGAGAAGAATGAAATCTTATTTCTTCTGGATTAAGATTACCAATTCGGATTGTTCTCTATTTAAGATATTAAAAAATATTTTAATAAGTTTAATCTGCATATCGGTTTTATCAGTACCCGGTTATGCACAGGAAAACAGCGACTGCATGTCCTGTCATGAAGATAATTCATTGAGCGGGACAAAGAAGGGAAAACAAATCTCTGTTTTTGTAAACCAGAAAACTTTAACGTCTTCTGTACATTCCGGTATTGATTGCATTTCCTGTCATGTAGATCTTGAAGGTTCGGATTTCCCTCACAATGAAGATGTCGGCAAAGCACAATGCACTCCTTGTCATGATGAAATAAAAACAAAGTATGACAAAAGTTTGCATGGCAAAGCCGCAGCAAAGGGAGATCCCTTGGCTCCTATGTGCCAGAATTGTCATGGTTCCCACAATATAAAACAGGTAAAGGATCTTAAATCTTTAGTAGCCCCGCTTAATATCCCCGACCTATGCGGAAAATGTCATAAAGAAGGGACGCCGGTTCAGTCTCAAAGAAAAATTGACCAAACCAATATAATTGAAAATTATTCTGAAAGTATTCACGGTGAAGGATTATTAAAAAAAGGATTAATTGTAACAGCTACATGCACATCATGTCATACTGCCCATGATATTTTGCCGCATACGGATCAAAGATCATCCATTGCAAGAAGTAATATTGCAAATACATGCGCTAAATGTCATGCTGAAATTGAGCTGGTGCATAGAAAGGTTATTAAAGGTGAACTGTGGGAAAAAGAAGCAAATGTTTTGCCTGCCTGCGTCGACTGCCATCAGCCGCATAAAGCACGAAAAGTTTTTTACAACCAGGGAATGGCGGATCTTGACTGCCTGGGTTGTCATGACAATAAAAACATTAAATCTTCTGATAATCATTCTTTGTTTGTCGACTATACACTTATTAAAAATTCCCGTCATGCAAATATAACCTGCAGCCAGTGTCATTCCGGAGTTTCACCATCTCATTTAAGACCGTGTGATAGTATTATCCAAAAAGTGGATTGTTCTTCGTGTCATGCTGAAATAGGTGAAGAATATAAACTGAGCACACACGGAATATTAAAAGCAAAAGATGATCTTAATGCTCCGGCTTGCTTAGAATGTCATGGGACTCATAATGTACTCGGAACCAAGGATTCCAAAAGCCCAATCTTTCCGATTAATATTCCGGATCTTTGTGCTAAATGCCATAGAGAAGGAGAAGCTGCATCGGTGCGGTACAAGGGGACTGAAACAGAAATAATTAAAAATTATACCGAAAGCATTCATGGCAAAGGTTTGATGAAAAGCGGATTAACCGTAACTGCTACCTGTACCGATTGCCATACCGCACATAAAGAACTTCCGCATAATAATTCTCTGTCCAGTATTAATTCGAACAACATTTCTTCAACTTGCGGCAGCTGCCATCATGGTATCCAGGAGCAATTTGAAAAAAGTATACATTCTCCCAAATTTAATAAAACTAAAAAAGTACTGCCCACTTGCGATGTTTGCCATACTGCTCATAAAATAATTCGAGCAGATTCCGAGGGATTTAAATTAAAGATTATGGATCAGTGCGGAAGATGCCATGAAGCTATTTCTAAAACTTATTTTGATACTTATCATGGAAAGGTTTCTCAACTAGGCTATACAAAAACTGCAAATTGTTATGACTGCCATGGTGCCCATGACATTCTTCCTATTGAAAATCCTGCGTCGCATTTAAATAGGAAAAATATTGTGCAAACTTGCCAGAAATGCCATACAAATGCCAATAAACAATTTGCGGGTTATTTTACTCATGCAACTCATCATGATCCTGAAAAATATCCTTGGCTGTTTTGGACTTTCTGGGGGATGACTTCTCTGTTAATATTTACTTTCGTGGTTGCCGGTTTACACACTCTTCTATGGCTTCCCCGCTCATTGCAGTGGAGACGGGAACTTGAAAAAAGAAAATCTTTGAAGGATG
>CAYSGP010000085.1:0-4000 GCA_964430095.1 uncultured Ignavibacteriaceae bacterium | reverse complement strand
TTTCGTAAAAGAAGTATGAAATCCGATCTTAAATTCTATGTAAACGGAATATGAAAGCTCGAGCAGACAGAAGCTCTTTAATTGCAATTTTTGAATTTTTATATAATCGGGCAATGTCTTGCTAAGCCGAAATCTTAGCAAAATCCCTTGCCGTTCGAAGAAGTATTATGGGAGTGATAGTAACTTATTAAAATATTTTTTATGCTTTATCCGCTTATAATTTTCCCATTCTTTCTTACAAAATATTCCTTTTCTTCATATTTCTTATCCAGCCTGAAGTTATTCACCAAATGCTGAAGATCTTCAGTTAATTTCTTAAGATCTCCCGCAGATTGTGCAACCTGCTGAATTCCTGCAGCACTCTCATGAGTTACATTACTAATTGCCTCTATATTTTTACTGATTTGTTCCGCTGCAGCAGATTGTTCTTCGCTTGTGCTTGCGATCTGGTTTACTTCATCAAGCACCTTCAATGATGATTTTATTATTTCTTTGAGGGATTCACCGGCATTAAAAGCAAGCTGCTTTCCTTTTTCAACTTCCTCGGTTCCTTTGTTTATTGAATGTACAGCTTTTTCGGTATCTATCTGAATCTCTTTGATCATTGCGGCAATTTCTTTTGTTGCTTTAGTAGTTCTCTCTGCAAGCTTGCGTACCTCATCGGCTACAACGGCAAAGCCTCTTCCTTGTTCACCGGCTCTTGCAGCTTCAATGGCGGCATTAAGCGCGAGAAGATTTGTCTGGTCGGCAATATCATCGATTACTTCCAGAATATCCCCGATTTTTTGACTGCTGCTGCCCAGCTGCTTAATGGTTTCAGAAGCATGGTCAACGACTTCCGCAATTTTTTTCATCCCCTCAATAGTGTTTTCAACCGCTTTGCCGCCTTCTGCAGCAAACTCTCCGGCTTTCTTTGCATTTTCCGAAGCTGTAGCGGAATTTTTTGTGCTTTCAAGGATAGTCCGCGTCATTTCTTCCACCGAAACCGCTACTTCCGAAGTCTGGCTGGATTGTTCCTGTGAACCGGCAGCCAACTGTTCGGTGCTTGAAGAGATTTCGTTGCTTGAATTTGTTGTTGCTTCAACTGATTCATGGACTTTCTTTATTAAATCCCTGATATTTTGCACCGATTTGTTAAAACCTGTAAAAAGCTTTCCAACCTCATCATCATTCTCCGCTTTAATGCCGACGCTTAAATCACCGTCTGCAAACTTTCTCATTTCTTTAAGCATATTTTCGACTGCATCGGAGAAATAATTCTTTTGTTTTTCTGATTCCCTTACGGCTTCTTCTACCTTTTTTTCAACGGATTGTTTTTCCTGCTCCAGCTGCTGATTAGAGGTAAATATATTTTGAAGCATTTTATTAAATGCACTGGAAAGATCTCCCAGCTCATCTTCCGTATCTTTTTCAATTTTAATCGTGAGGTTACCGCTGCTAGCTTCTTTTGCGGCATCCCTTAGAAATATAATTCTCCTTACAATCTTGTTGAATAGAAATGCAATAAAACCGATTACAAACAGGAAGATAACGGATAAGATCAGAATAGAGGCAATTGCACCTGAACGAATATCTTCCGAAACCTGTTCAAGAGAATATATGAGAATAATTTTCCCGAAATATTTATCCTTATAATTAATATCATTGCTGTTTTTAATAAAATTGCTTTCGCTGTCATATTCTCCGGAAGAAATACCGCGCGTATCAACTTTAATTTTCTGCGGATTGTATTCAATAATAGGTTCATTCTTTTCGTCAAAAAAAGAAATATAAATTACATTTTTATCTTTCTTAGCCCAGTCGAATGCTGTCTGCACCAGATTGAAATTATTATCACTTAAACCGACTCCTACTGAGAAAGAAAGCATTTCACTTAATGTATTAACCTGTATCTCGGCATTTTCCATTTGTAAATCTTTTTCTTTCATAGGATAATATATAATCAGAAAAAGCAATACGAGTGCAAATGGAATTGTAAAAATAGCAAGACCTTTATTCCTGATCGATTTGTTGAGCCAGTTATTCATTTTCATTCTGAAATCCTAAAATTTATTTTATTTCTGCAAGAACCTTGACACTGCCGTTTAAGCTGCTGTTTTTCACATAACCTATTGCACCGGGAGTAGAAGCAACCTTACTGATCATTTCTTCATCGGACGGAACCGAATCGGGTACTTTTGCCTCCCCGGAAAATTGTTTTTTCAGCCATTCTTTCTTCAAGCTGAGCGGCTCTTTTGAAATATAACCGTAGAATTTTGATTTTGCATCATTATCTGCGGCTTGTTCAAATACAACAATCTTTGATCCGTTGCTCCACTTAACATTAATTAAAGAATAGATATCGGCAAGTTTTGAAGAGCTGATGGAATTTTCTTCAACAGATTTATTGGCAATTACAGAAACCTGCGCATAATCAGCAGTTATCAAAATGCAGAACATCGGAATAATAAATAATAATTTTTTCATTTTTAATCTCCTTTAGTTAACCCTCTTTTAATAACCGAAAATATAAGAAACGTCAAATCTTATTTCGGGATAGTATAATTTCTGATCGTCTGCTCTATCATTACCTTTATAAAAGTGAAAACTTTGGTCGAGCTTCACTGCAACTTCTGTAATAGGTCTGTATACCACTCCGATAGTAGATTTATTAAATACACCGTCGTCCGCAGAGCCAGCTTCTTCATCACCTCCATAGGTTTTATCTTCAATTGTCTCCGGATTGCTGTACCAATCCCACTGGATATACGGAGCTATTTCTCCAATTCCTGTATTGAAGGAATATCCTGTTCGAAAATACCATGTCTTTATTTTAAATTTAGCCGGTACAATTACATCGGATTCCGTAACGCTGGACGGATCTATATCGGGATCAATTAAGAATCTTTCCAGCTGATTATCGGTTAATCCTGCATTTTGAACCAATACTACAACGCTTGCGGGATCTCTTTGTGCATTATGTTCGGATTGCCAATATTCGGCCTGGAATAAGAAATTATTAAAATTTAGTTCAAGGTAACCGCCGAGAACACTAAAATGATCGGCAGACATCCAGGGGAGGACACCGCATTTTGGGGATCCTTCGCCTACTGCTACGTCGGATACTGCGTTTCCGCCTGAAGTGTAAGCGGTTGTTCCGATTGTGTAATTTCCACTTCCGAATTTATAATTAAAATCTAAACCTACAGGGACAGAATTTTTTAAAGCTCCGCCTTCACCGTTATCTGTTGTTGCGCTGTAATTAAAATTCCCGTCGCCTATATCCAGTTTACCATAAGCCATTAATGTTGTTGTTCTCGATATCATTAAATGGTCGGTATCAAATAATTCCGGAGGCTCTATCCCGTAATATGTCGGCACCGCATCCAGTATTTCATTGTACAAACCGAATTTCCTATACACTTTTCCAAGTCTGACAGTCAGGTAATTATTAAAGGAATATTCCCCCCAAAAATTCCGAAGATCCAGATTCTCGGCTTTAGATCCGTTGAGGTTTACATAAACTTTAAAATTATCATTCAGCTCATGCTGAAGCATTAAGCTGAAGAAGGGATAAGACCATTCAAGCGGAGTTGCATCTGCAAACTTTCCTGAAGAAGTCATCGTTTCAAATTGTTTTTCCAGTCTTGTGGAAAAATATCCGTATATACTCACATCGTTTTGTGCATTTATAAATGAAGAAGAAAAGGAAAATATTAAAAGCAAAAACAGAGCTTTTCCGGAAAATCGTGACAAATATTTGTGGTACATCTTTTACCTCAATTTGTTTTTATTTATAACATCTTTACTAAGGACTTAATAATCACAGCTGATAATTATAGCCGATAAGTACCTCATTATCGAAAATTTTCAGTCTTAGTTTAATACAATTAAGGCTAAATTGAGGTTTAAAATTTTTTATAGATAAGTAATACTGAAAGTTTTTTTAGAATCTGAATATATTTACAATTTCGAATTTTTATCAGCTTTTACTTAATTTAGATTAAATGAATTAAATAAA
>CAYSGP010000084.1:0-3078 GCA_964430095.1 uncultured Ignavibacteriaceae bacterium | reverse complement strand
TTCTTGCTCAGCTTGCCTACCATACTTTTGATTATCTTACCATTCTCAAGGATTAAAATATTTTTCATTATTTGGAGATTTGGGAATAATTTTTAAACGCTTATTAAAAATGCCCGTTTTATCTTCAGGAATGAATGAAATTGTAATATCAGGTTATTAAGTGTAATAAGAGGAAGAGGTGAACCATAAAGCGAAAAAGATTAACAAAAAAAAGGCAACTCTCTTCTAACTAAGTTAAAATGAAAGGCTTAAACTTGCTTTAAGCATTCTGGGATGGCCCGGAGTAAAATGCAGCTCTGAAACAGGTTCAGTTTCATTTTTCAATTTTGATTCGGTATCAAACTGCGCCTCATTCCATTCAGTATTAAAAATGTTTTCTATTGAAATCCCTAAATTGAAGATACCAACGGGGTAAGAAAATGCCATATCAAATAAGGTTGATCCCCATGCCACTACTGAATTAGTCTCGTCTGCAGGCCTGCTTGAAACATGAATGCACCGGAAATTGCCTTCGAATCCATTCTGCAACTTAAGTGTAAATCCTCCAGAATATGTAAGATGCGGAGCAAGCGGAATGTAATTTGCGCCGTCCGGTTGATCTTTGAATCTCCCGCGGCTTAGATTTAGATCTGAATCAAACCAGAGCCAGGAGCTTAATTGTGTTCTTAAACCTAAATCTATCCCTATTCGTCTGGTTGCACCGCTTAATTCCGTAACTCCTTCATCCCCCACATAAACAAATTCATTGTCTAAATCGAAGAGCCAAAAAGCCGTTGAAAAGTAAGTACTTTTAAATAAGCTGATTCGGCTTCCGAATTCGGCAGCAGTTGCACCGGGAAGGGTTCTCTGATTAGATCCTATTGCAACTGCACGCGCATCGTTTGAGTGAAATCCTGTTCCATAATTCAGAAAGAAATTTAAATCGGGAGACGGAGAGAAAACCAAATTTGCTTTCGGGCTTAAAATCGTCTGTGATTTTTTTTCTGAATTTTCATAAGCAATTTTATCATTAACATCAAAGACAAAATGATCTCCCCTCAATGCTAACTGAAGTCGGATAAATGAACCGAACAGCAAGTCTTCCTCCAAATAAAGAGAATAATTTTTCTGATGAATTCCGGCAATGACATTCGGGCTTAATCTGCTGCGGAGTTTTGTATTCCACAATTGAACATCAGTAAAATCCTGCCTGAGAGCCGTTCCGGCAGTTGAAATTAATTTAGTATTTCCGAAATCTTTGCTGAAGGAATAAGATGCACGGTAACCGAATGTAATTCTGTCGTCATCCTGTTCAATTTCGTCTCCATTGACCGGATCCCTAAGAAAAAAAGTGAAATCGGAATAAAGCCGGAAATTATATTTAAAAAGATAAACCTGCGATTCCAGCCAGGAATTATCAGCCGGCTGTGTTTTAAATTGTAAATTAAAATTGTATCTGCCTGTATTACCTCCTTCCGAATTGTCAATGCTGCCGAACCGATTGATAATCCCTTCTTTCAAGGCTCTCTCAGGTATTTGTCCTGAGGCATTCCAATCGGATTTAAATGCAGAAGCAGTAAATTTTAGATTAGACACATCCGAAAGCTGAGTGCAGAATTTTCCAAAAAAGTTATATCGATGAAAGTCTTGTTTATTATCGAAATACCCGTCAGTTCTAGCATATTCTCCCGCTATATATAAAGAAGAGCTGGGAATTTTAAAAGGAATATTCATTATACTGAATATACGTGTAGTACCGAAGCTTCCTCCTTCAACTGATAAGATATTCTTGTCTGTTTTATCAATTGTATTAAATTTTATTGAACCGGCTGTCGAAAAATCCCCGCTAGCCGCGTAATACGGTCCTTTCTGAACCGAAATTCCTTCAATTGTTTCCGGCATTACAAAATGAAGATCGGCATAACCTTGTCCGTGTGCATGAGAAACCAAATTGACGGGAATTCCATCAACCGAAATATTTACATCTGTTCCGTGATCTGCATCGAAGCCTCTCAAAAAAATCTGCTCTGCTTTTCCGCCTCCGGCATGCTGTGCAGTTATTAATCCGGGGACAAGATTAAGCAGATCCTGGGCAGATTCTTTTGGTCTTAATTTAAAATCCACTGCATTTAATGTAAAAGAAGATGAAGCGGTATAACTTCTTTCATCATGAATAATAATATCCGAGAAGGAAAGAATATCATTGTGAAGCTTAAAGTTGATAGTGATCTTCTCATTAGCTTTAATTTTAATTTTCTGCTGATCTTTCAAATAACCTAAATAAGAAACCGATATCAAATAATCGCCTGGCACGACTTGTTCTATCTTAAAACAACCCATCGAGTCTGCAGTTGTTCCTAGATTAGTACCTTCTAGAAAAACCGATGCATACATAACAGGTAAACTCTGCATATCGGTTATTTTTCCGTCAATAACAGAATTTTGTGCATAAATAATATTTATAAGCACCAATAAATACAGATAAATCAAACGCATATAAGATCTATTCAATTTATTTAAAACCATTCCTGATCTCAGGTACTTCAATAATCCGAATCCCCTGATCCGGATGTTCTATTATGTAAATTAACTTTGTGAGAAACTGCCGGATTGTAACAAGTCCCAGTCTTTTGGCGCTTTCTGCTGTTGAAGGGATTTTCTCCATTAATTTGTAAAAAGGTATAAGTGCATACGGCCAGCGATGCCCGGGACCTAAAACATACCAAGGCCGGAGAATAGATGCGTTCAAACCGCTTGCGTGGATGAATTCTTCACACTCCACTCTAACCTTGATGTAATCTTTCATTAATGGCGCAGGATGAGCAACGCTAACGTAAATAAAATGTTTAATGCCTGATTCTAAACAAGCTTCTACAGATTGTTTAAGCGAAACAAGATCAATTTTCCTGAATTGATCTTGTTTAGACGGATTAGGATGAGAAACTCCAACCAGATGAATAAATACATCCGATAACTGAATGTTTTCCTTATATGTTTTATTATCCAGTGCATTTCCAAATACCGGGATGCACCCTGCGGGTAATTTGTTGATAGACTTCTCACGAACCAGGCATTGGACAAAATGATTTTGTTTTATTA
>CAYSGP010000083.1:0-2613 GCA_964430095.1 uncultured Ignavibacteriaceae bacterium | reverse complement strand
TCAGGGAAAAAGTGACAGGAATCATTATTGAAGATTTATTAAATATTCGGCTATATATTTTTCAACCTTTTTTAATTTGTACTGCATAATATATCTGGGATGGTAAAGCACCTTAATATTTCCGAAGAAATTATACTTACTGTTTATTTCACTCAGGAATTTGTAATTTTTATAACCCAGGCAGAATGCGGTATCTTTTTTTGCACCTAATTCAATTTGATTTATAAATGAACTTTCCAAATGCGGTCTTAAAATTTTGAGTACAGAAGGATTATCGTAATAATTAAAATTATTCCCATTCTGTAAAACCGGCAGCGGGAAAAGGGCAGTCAAATAATATTTTGAATAAAACCGGTCTGCGCCTCCATACTCTTCTATGACTTTATAAATAAATTTGCTCGATAATTCTTTTTTGGATCCCAACTCATTTTCAATTCCGCAAAAATCCCTTAAAGCTGACGGATCGGTAAAGCAAATGCCGGTAAGCCCGCCGCCGAACCGTCCCGGGTTTATTCCGAAAATAAACGTCCTTTCATTTGAATCATCGAAAAATTTTTTGAAGAAGATTCGGACTATTCTTTTAACTTCTTCCTTTTCATACGGATTAATGATCTGTATATCATCCGGAAGATATGAAGGAATATTAAGATTTAAATAAAAGCGCAGAGCTTTTCCAGCGAAAGTTTCCATATTAATAAAACTTTACATCATGCTTAACAAACTTTCCATTCTTATAAATAAACTTTGCGCTGAAGAAAGCGGCCTTTTCCTCAAACAGCCATTTCATAAAAATCTTATCGCCGTCCCAAAGATTAAGATCAAAGAGTTTATCATTTGGGATCCACTCAAGGTTACCTTCCGTTGAATCAATCAACTTGCCTGCAGACTTTTCCGCAGTAAAAATGAAAACGTACCAATCCTCTTTTTTATCGAATAGAGGGAAAGAAATAAAACCTTTCAGAGTTAAAGATTTAACCGTTAAACCGCTCTCTTCTTTTATTTCCCTGGCTGCGCATTCTTCAGGAGTTTCCCCCGGCAGAAACTTTCCTCCAAGCCCATTCCATTTCCCTTCATGGTAATCATTTCTTTTCTTAACCCTGTGAAGCATCAGGGTGCTGTTATTTTTCTTATCGATCACATAGCAGAGTGTTGCAAGTTTCATATCACAAATATAAAAGCCTACATTGGAATATGGTATTGACACTATTATTTTACTAAAGTATGTTTTACCTGAAGAATTGAATTTTATTCTTATATTTTATCCTGAAAATTATTTTTTAAGCTTAGAAACTTTGGAATTTAGGGTGCTTTTTGTTGGAAACCCTAACCTCTAAGGTAATCGACTCCTTTTCATAAGGAGATGAAATGATTCATATGATAAAAAGAAAAATTTAAATTTTACTTGGGTATTTAAAAAAAATTAGAAATATTATATCCATAAATTTTATAAAGAAAATAAAAAGGAGAGTCAGCTCATGTCAGAAATAATCGGGGTACCCGGAAATGAAAATGAGAACAATGATCTGCATAAGAATTCGGAAGGCTTCGGGGAGATGAATACAAATCCACAGGAGAAGAATCCATTCGGGATGGATCTATACGCAGCAAAGAAAAAAGATGAGCAGGATAATTTTGAAGAAGAGGATGATTTTGAAGATGAAGATGATTTTGAAGATGAGGGAGAAGACGGCGAAGAGGAAGATCTTTTCGAAGAGGAAGAACCTGACGAAGATGCTTTAAACGATGAGGAATTTTATGAAGAGGATTTTGATTTTAACGAGGAAGATGAAGATGATGATGAGGATTTATTTGATGATGAAACCCAGTATAACTAGTGAAGTTCCTGCTGAATCAATTCAAAACTCTCCACGATTAATGAATTATGGGGATCCGCTCTGTATTTCTAGATATTTATCTTTAAGCAAATAATTTTTAACATAGTCGGTTACTCCGTCTTCAAGAGAAGTGATGGATTTTGTATAACCGGCTTTTTTTATTTTATCCATTTTTGCTTCCGTAAAATACTGGTACTTATCAGCGAGATGTTCAGGCATATCAATGTATTCAATGTTCAGCGGCTTTCCCACAGCGTTGAATAAAGATTTAACAAGATCATTCCAGGTCCTGGCAGCTCCGGATCCTACATTATAAAGTCCATTATTTCCCGGGTGGTTAAGGAAAAAAAGAGTCATTTCCACTGCATCTTTGACATAAAGAAAATCCCGTTTTTGCTCACCGTCTTTGTAACCGGGATTTTTGGATTTAAATAATTTCACTTTCCCGGCTGCTGATACTTGTTCAAAAGCTTTGTGAACCACACTGCGCATATCTCCTTTATGATATTCATTCGGTCCGTAAACATTAAAATATTTTAAGCCCGTAATTTTACCGAATAAATTTTCTTTTAATGCCCAGATATCAAAAAGATGTTTTGAATACCCGTACATGTTTAGGGGGTGCAGCGACCGGATTTTTTCTTCAGAATCGTTAAACCCGGCTTCACCGCTGCCGTATGTTGCCGCGGAAGATGCATAAATAAACCTGGCATTTGTGCGGATGCAGAACTCGGCAAGCTTCTTGGTATACTCATAATTATTTTTTAAAAGAAGATCG
>CAYSGP010000082.1:0-4774 GCA_964430095.1 uncultured Ignavibacteriaceae bacterium | reverse complement strand
AAGAGGAAACTATTGAGTATAAAATTGGTCACTTAGGATAGAATTTATAAAGAATTCTTATTATGAATTATTCAATATAAATTTAATAACGGTGAACTGTTTTACACGGTATGATAACTTGTTTTACAGACTCAAATTAAGCTGTATTTGAATTCTAATAGTATAAATATTGATATAGTATTCATTCAGTGAAATCAGTATTTTTAATCAAAATATAAAGGAAATAACTTATTAGTGCTGTTTCTTAATCCGGTTATATTGTTTGGACTTTTAGCTGCTTCAATTCCGATAGTAATCCATTTATTTAATTTAAGAAAATTGAAAAGGATTGATTTCAGCACATTAGCTTTTTTAAAGGAACTTCAGAAAAATAAAATCAAAAAAATTAAATTAAAGCAATGGCTTCTCCTTGCTCTGCGGGTTTTGATTATAATCTTTCTTGTAATGGCTTTTGCAAGACCGGCTTTGAGGGGTGCTGCAATCGGCGGAACAACTTCAGCCGCAAAAACAACAGCAGTTTTTATCCTTGATAATACATTCAGCATGTCTGCAGTTGATACGAAAGGATCATATTTCAACCAGGCAAAAGAGATTACTAAGGAATTAACTAAACAGCTTCAGGAAGGCGATGATGCCGCTTTAATTACAATAGCCGGCAGTGACAATGAAGGAATGAACGGCACAAATAATCTTGCCGATTTCAGAAGCAGAGTAGATCAGACTGAAATTTCATATACCAGCGGTTTTCTTCATGATGCCCTGATAAAAGCTTCAAAAATAGTTTCAGCTTCAAAAAATTTTAATAAAGAGATTTACATCCTTTCCGATTTTCAGTCAGGCAGATTAGCAAGAGAAGGGTCGCTCTCCGATTTAAGCGAGCTCCTGGATGAAAAAGTTAAAATATATTCATTCAACTATTCGGGAAAAGAAATTTTCAACCTTGGAATAAATAATTTAAAAATTAATACACAAATATTTGAAAAAGATAAACCGGTGAGTTTCGATATAACTGCAGAAAATTATTCAAAGCAGACCGCAGAAGATGCAGTAATTTCAATTTTTGTAAACGGTGAAAGAAGTGCACAGCAGAGCGCTGATATTCAGGCGGGAGAATCAGCCCGGCTTACAATGGAGGCACCCATAAAAAACACTGGTTTTATTAATGTTTATGCTGAACTGCAGGATGATGAGATCATTTATGACAACAGGCGCTACGCAAATTTATTTATACCCCCTGAAATATCCGTAATTATTTTTGCCGATGATGCTGAAGATGCATCTTTTATTTCACTCGCACTTACAGTAGCAGAAAATGAAAACCCGGTGAAAGTTACAATTAAAAAAACAAATCAAATTTCCTCAACCGACTTAAGCCAGTTTAAAGCCGTTGTTTTAATCGGAACGCAGGGTGCAGACGGTTTTGAAAAATTCAAAACTTTTCTTAATGAGGGGGGCGGTTTATTTATCATGCCCGGGAAAAATACTGAGGAAGGCGAGTACCGCAGCAAAACTCAACTTTTAAATCTGCCGCAGATAAAAGGAACGGTTGGGGCAAAAAATCAGCAGGCTAGCTCATCTGTATTTGAAAATGTTGAATATGAACACCCGCTTTTTCAAAATATTTTTGCGAATGAAGAAAAAGGAAACAATAAAGAAACCGGGTTAAAAAAAATTGAATCACCGCAAATATTTTATCACTTTAAAATCACGACTGAAGGGAAAGGCAGAAACATAATTTCCCTGAATGACGGGACCTCATTTCTAAGCGAATACAAATTCGGGAAAGGGAAAATCCTTTTAATGAATACTGCCCCGGTGCTTGAATGGAGCACATTCCCGATTAAAAGTATTTTTGTGCCGTTAATTAATAAATCAGTGTTTTACCTGTCATTTATTAATAAAAGAGATGAAGAATATTTAGCCGGGGAAACAGTAAATTTAAATTTTAACAACAGTTTTTCACCGCAAATAAAAATTGAAAAACCGGATAACACCGAGGAATTTTTTAAAATTAATAATGAACAAAAATTTATCTCTTATAATAAAACAAATCAGGCAGGATTTTATAAAATTTATTCAGGCGGGAAGATTTACAGCATGTTTGCAGTTAATGCAGATCCTTCCGAATCGGTCTTAAAATATTTAAGCAGCAGCGAATTTCAAGATTATCTCAAAAAAATAAATTTTAAAGGAATTTATATAGAAATAAAAAGAAACCAAAATCCTGCGGAGGTAGTACTTCAGGCAAGATTCGGTTCCGAACTGTGGAAATATGCATTACTCGCTGCAGTAATACTTGCATTTATCGAAATGGCGGTTGCGAGGAGTTCAAAAAAAGAGATCGTCAGCAGTAATTAAATAAATATAACTTTTATTTAAGTATTTTAATATAGAAAGGAAAATTGCAGATAAATCCATGATTGAAGTACCGAGGAATAATATAGAAAGAGCGATGTTAGTAGCAATAAATAAACCTCATGGCGAAAACAAAAAACATTTAAACAAGGAAACGGTTGAAGAACATCTTGAAGAGCTTGAAGAGTTAGCTGTAACAGCCGGTGCAGAAACAAGACTGAAAGTCATACAGGACAGACATGCAGCTGACCCTGCATATTACGTAGGGAAAGGAAAAGCCGATGAGCTGATTTCATTAGCCGAAGATAATAATATAGATATTATAATTTTTGATGACGATCTTTCACCGGTTCAGCTGAGAAATCTCGAAAAGCTTGTAAACAAAAAAATTGTGGATAGGAGCGGATTGATACTGCATATTTTTGCTACGAGAGCAAAAACAAAAGAAGCAAAAACCCAGGTTGAACTTGCTCAGCTCCAGTACATGCTGCCAAGACTTACCAGACAATGGACCCACCTTTCCAAGCAGTACGGAGGAATAAGAACCAAGGGACCGGGTGAAACTCAAATTGAAACCGACAGAAGAATGATAAGGAACAGGATTAGTCACCTTAAAGAGAAACTTGAAAAAATTGAATTGCAGAGGGATACTCAAAGTGAAGGAAGAAAAGATTTCCTGAGAATTTCCCTTGTAGGGTATACAAATGCCGGAAAAACTACACTTTTTAACGTGCTTACAAAAGCCGGTGCTCTTGCAGAAGATAAATTATTTGCTACTTTGGATTCAACAACGAGATCGATAAATTTAGGAAAGAATCAAAAGCTTCTTTTAAGCGATACGGTAGGTTTTATCAGGAAACTTCCGCCCCATCTTATAGCTTCTTTTAAGAGCACTTTAAAGGAAGTCAGAGATGCAGATATTATTCTTCATGTAATAGATATTTCTCATCATTATTTTGAAGACCATATAAATGTTGTTGAGCAGACACTAAAAGAACTCAACGCCGATAAAAAAAATCAGATCAAAATTTTTAATAAAGTAGATATCGTTGAAGATAAAAATAGGATTGGGTATGTTAGAAATAAATATAAAAATTCCGTAATTATTTCCGCAGAACGGGGGATAAATATCGCTTCGCTGAAGGATACAATAGACGGGTTTATTGAAGAATCATTTATTGAAGAAAAAATTGATTTGGATTTATCAAAAACAAAAATGGCGGCAAAGATTCATTCGCTTGCGAAGGTTTTATCAACAAAATATGATGACAGCAAAATGCATATAACCTATCGGACAAACAAGCAGAATTCCGATAAGATAAAGAAGATGGTTTATGGCGGTTAAGCATAGCCAGGTTATACGGACCAATCTGTTTATCGACGGCAATTCTTTAACTCTTGATAAAATTGAATCATTTTTGAAAACAAATCCCGCCATAGAAATAACCCATGAATCAAAAAAAAGAATCAATTCATCCAGAGAGCTTGTCGAGAAGTGGGTTCAGGAAGAGGAAAGCATTTACGGAGTTACTACTGGAGTCGGTGAATTTGCAAATATTAAAATTTCAAAAAAGGATATTCGAAAACTGCAGGAAAATTTAATTTTATCCCATTCCGCCGGAACCGGTGCGAACCTTCCTCCCTTTATAGTAAAAATTATGATGCTGCTGAGACTTAATGCATTGGCAAAAGGTTATTCGGGCATCAGGCATTCCACTTTAAAACTTCTCACCGGAATGATAGAGAATAATATTATTCCGGTTATTCCTTCTCAGGGTTCTGTCGGATCAAGCGGGGACCTTGTTCAGCTTTCACATCTAGTTCTTGCAATGATCGGAAAGGGGAAAGTACAATTAATCAAAGATATCAATGATCCGGGTGCATGGTGTGAAAGAGAAATAAAATCTGAAGAGGGATTGAAAAAATTTAAGCTTAAACCTGTAAACCTTGAAGCAAAGGAAGGTTTAGCTTTAATAAACGGCACTCAGATGATGACTGCTTTCGCTGCTTACATTTGCATCTGGGCGAATAAGCTGATTAAAATTGCAGACATGAGCGCTGCCCTTTCGCATGAAGCATTGAGAGCAACGGATAAAGCTTTCGATAAAAAAATTCATATTTTGAAGCCTTTCCCCGGGCAGTTAACTACCGCGGAGAATATTTTAAGGCTTATAGCCAACAGCGAGATAAGAAAATCACACCTTAATAATGATACAAGAGTGCAGGATGCATATTCTATCCGTTGTGTACCGCAGATTCATGGTGCATCGAGAGATGCGATTGAGTATGTCTGTTCAAGGGTAGAAATCGAGATGAACTCGGTTAATGATAATCCTATTATTTTTCCGGAAACAGGCGAACATATTGAAGGGGGAAATTTTCACGGTCAATCCATGGCATTAGCAATGGATTTTATGTG
>CAYSGP010000081.1:0-4093 GCA_964430095.1 uncultured Ignavibacteriaceae bacterium | reverse complement strand
CCAGCTAGCTTATGATAAACTCCGTTACCGCTTAATGCCATATATATATTCACTTACCGGAATGATAACACAAAATGATTATACAATCATGCGTGCATTAGTAATGGATTTCGGAAATGATAAGATAGCCCAAGCCTTAGGAGATCAGTTTATGTTCGGGCCTGCATTGATGATAAACCCGGTATACGAGTATAAAGCACGGACCCGTAAAGTTTACTTACCGGCAAATACGGGCTGGTATGATCTTCTTACAGGAAAATATTTTGAAGGCAGCCAAACAATAGAAGCTGATGCTCCTTATTCAGATATCCCGGTTTTTGTAAAAGAAGGATCAATAATTCCCTGCGGCCCTGAGATCCAGTATGCGTCGGAAAAACCGGCAGATCCCATTCGATTATTTGTCTATACCGGGAAAGATGCATCATTCACATTGTATGAAGATGAAAATATCAATTACAATTATGAACAGGGGAAATATTCCGAAATCAATTTAAAGTATACTGAAGCAAACAAGACACTGACGATTGAAAAACGTTTTGGTGAATTCCCGGGTATGCTGGAGAAGAGGACTTTTGAAATTATCTGGATCAAAAAGGATAAGCCTTCCGGCCTGGATTTTACATCTAAACCTGATTTAGTGATCACCTATGACGGCAATCCTCAAAGTATAAAAATGAAGTAAGCGATATAATAGACTCTGCGGCTGAATATGTTAAGCGTTGTTTAACGTTTATCAAAAATAAATAAAAATTAATAAACCGGGAGAAGAATTTATAAATGAAATTAAATTCAAGTATTACCCTGATTTTATTTACTTTCCTAACTGTAACCGCAGTTTGTGCTTCGGAGGGCGGGGTTAGAAAAAAAGAGAGTTTCAATAGAAGCTGGAAATTTCATCTGGGCGATCTTCAGAATGCTCAAATTCCTGATTTAGATGATTCTCAATGGCGTACTTTAAATCTTCCCCACGATTGGAGCATTGAAGGGAGCTTTAGTGAAAATAATCCGGCTACTCCCGGAGGCGGAGCGCTCCCCGGCGGAATCGGATGGTACAGAAAAACTTTTACAGTTACCGAATCCGATAAAGATAAGCTTGTTTTTATTGATTTCGACGGTGTATACAGGAACAGCGAAGTTTGGATAAACGGTCACTACCTCGGTTTAAGACCTTACGGTTATAGTTCATTCGCTTATGAATTAACTCCATATCTGAAATATGGAAATGAAAAAAACATAATTGCAGTTAAAGTTGACAATTCAAAGCAGCCTAATTCTAGGTGGTATTCGGGTTCCGGCATTTACAGAAATGTCTGGCTAACTACCGTACAAAAAATTTATGTTGATCACTGGGGAACATTTATAACAACTCCAGAAATTTCAAAAGATTCTGCTTCAGCCTCAATTAAAATAAAAATTAAAAATACATTTCATCAAAACCAAAAGATTAACATTAGGACATCAATTCTGGATAAGAATAAAAATAAAGTCGCTCAAATAGAATCTGATGCAGAAGTACCGCGGGATTCGGGAAGTGAGATTATTCAAAATTTGATTATCAAAAACCCTCTCCTATGGTCAGTTGAAAATCCTCAGATGTATACCGCAGTTACTGAAATTAATTATAACGGAAAATTATCCGATAATTATGAAACGTTATTTGGAATCCGCTTTTTCAATTTTGACTCCGGAAAAGGATTTTCTCTCAACGGGAAGCCCTTAAAAATAAAAGGGGTCTGTAATCATCATGATCTCGGTTTTCTCGGGGCTGCAGTAAATAAACGTGCACTTGAAAGACAGCTGGAAATAATGAAAGAAATGGGGGTAAATGGAATACGTACTTCACACAATCCTCCTGTGCCTGAACTTTTAGACCTATGTGACAAAATGGGATTCATTGTAATGGATGAAGCATATGATATGTGGAAAAAGAAAAAAACAGAATATGATTATGCCATGAACTGGGATGAATGGCATGTGAGAGATTTGGAAGATATGATCCTTAGAGACAGAAATCATCCGAGCATTTTCATATGGAGCATCGGGAATGAAGTAGTTGAGCAGTGGGATAAAAATGACAGCAGCGGCTCGGTGATTGCCAAAGAAATAGCTTCAATTATAAGGAATCTAGACGATACACGGCCGATTACTGCAAACTGTAATGATCAGGATCCGCTGAATCCCGTTATCAAATCGGGTGCTCTGGATTTAATCGGTTACAGTTACAATCATAATGGATTTATTAAATTTCATGAAATTTATCCAGGCAAAAAATTTATAGGTTCAGAAACAACTTCTGCATTGGCCACTAGGGGGCATTATAATATGCCTTCGGACAGCATCCGCCGCTGGCCGATCCGGTGGGACCTGCCGTTTACAACAGGAAATCCGGATAATACATGCTCCTCATACGATAACTGCAGTGCACCATGGGGTTCAACCCATGAAGAAACCTGGAAGATAGTAAAAAAGCATGATTTTATGTCGGGTATGTATATATGGACCGGCTTTGATTATCTCGGCGAACCTACTCCCTACTCCTGGCCTTCAAGGAGTTCTTACTTCGGTATTGTAGATTTAGCGGGATTTCCGAAGGACGCATTTTACATGTACCAGAGTGAATGGACTGATAAACCAGTTCTGCATCTTTTCCCTCACTGGAACTGGAAAGAAGGAGATACAGTCGATGTATGGTGTTACACGAACTCCGAAGAAGTTGAATTGTTTTTTCAGCCAGAGTCTGATCAGCCTTCGGCTGAAAATTATAAATCTTTAGGAACTAAAAAGAAAACCGGCGATGACCTCCATTTGCAGTGGAGAGTAAAATTTATACCTGGTACTTTAAAAGCTGTCGGATATACCGGCGGGAAAGAAAGTTTGGTGCAGATTATTAAAACTGCAGGTGAACCTGCCCAGATCAAACTGGAAGCAGATAGGAATGTCATCTCTGCGGACGGAAAAGATCTTTCTTTCATAATTGTAAAAATTTTAGATAAAAACGGAACTCTTGCCCCTGATGCTGAGAATTTAGTGAACTTCGAAATTTCAGGCGAAGGAAAAATTGCCGGAGTTGATAATGGTTCACAAACAAGCCATGAATCGTTTAAAGCTAACCTGCCTGACGGCAAGGCAGGTTTCAGAAAAGCATTCAATGGTATGTGCCTGGTTGTGGTTCAATCAAATGATAAACCGGGCAAAATAGTATTAAAAGCAAAATCGGAAAGGATGATCGAACAAAGTATTGTAATTGAAGCAAAATAAAAGCACGCTGCTTAGGAAAGGAACCAACAGTATGAATTTTGTTTACATGTTAATTGCTGCTATTTTATTTTCGAATATAACTTCTCCAATTTTCGCTCAGGATAATGAAAATTGTTTTCTGATTGACTTTGAACCGAAGAATACAGTAATACCTCCTTATGAGGATGAAGAAAAACCGGCAGCCGATCCAACAATATTTATCAATGTAAATGCATCCGATACAATCGGTAAAATATCCAAATACATATTTGGAAATGCCATAGCAGTCTGGATTGGAAATACTGTTAATGACCCTGTCTTAATTGATCATCTTCAGAAATTATCTCCAACGCTTATACGGTACCCCGGAGGAAATTGGTCGAGTATCTTTTTCTGGAACGGCGATCCGGGCAATTTACCTGATTCATTAGTAGATGGAACTAACGGTCAGAAAACTTTGTTCACTCCTCAATACGGGAGGAACAGCTGGCCTACTACATTAGATAATTATTACACTCTTAGAGAACAGGTTAATACTCAGGGTTTGATTACTATTAATTATTCATATGCTCGTTACGGGTTAGGACCGGAACCGGTTAAGCAGGCAGCTCATTATGCTGCTGACTGGGTTCGTTATGATAACGGCCGCACATTATTCTGGGAAATCGGAAATGAGGACGGCGGTCCCTGGCAGGCAGGCTGGCGAATTGATACTGCTAAAAATGAGGATGGGCAACCTCTTATTATAAACGGGGCATTATACGGCAGCCACTTCAAAGTTTTTGCCGACTCCATGAGAGCAGCGGCCAGTGAAATAGGCTCCGCAATTTTTATCGGCGGACAGGTTTACCATAAT